>CALMBF010000051.1 GCA_937860145.1 uncultured Geobacter sp. | reverse complement strand
ACACCTCTCTATTCGTCGGCAGCGTCAGATGTGTATAAGAGACAGGTGGCAGACCGTATTCTGGCGGGAGACCTGGACCGTGTCTCTCCCCGGGAACTCCCCTTCGTGGCGGCGGCGTTGCAGGTCTACTGGGTGAAGATGGCATCGCTCCTGGGGGAACAGGCGTTCGGCCGTCCGACGCAGGGGGGACTCTGCCCGGTATGCGGCTCCTACCCCGTGGTGGGCATCGTCCGCAGCGACGGACTGCGTTACCTCTCCTGCTCCCTCTGCGCCACAGAGTGGCACATGGTGCGGCTCACGTGCAGCTGCTGCCAATCCACCCGCGGCATCAACCATTACTCCCTGGAGGGCTCCGCTGTCGCCGTCAAGGCCGAGAGCTGCGATGCCTGCAACAGCTACCTGAAACTGCTCTACCTGGGACAGGAGGGGAGGATGGAAGCGGTGGCAGACGATCTTGCCACCCTGCCGCTGGACATGCTGATGGAGGAGGAGGGGAAGGTGCGGGGAGGCCCGAACCTGTTTTTTCACCCCGGAGGTGGGGGAACGTCGTGACCGACGGGAGGGGCTGCCAGGGTGAAGGAGAAGGTGGCTCCGTTGCCTAATTCGCTTTCCGCCCAGACCTTGCCGCCGTGGCGCTGGATGATCCGCTGCACCGTGGCCAGTCCGATCCCCGTCCCCTCGAACTCGGCCCCGTGCAGACGCTCGAACACCCGGAACAGCTTGTCCCCGTAGGCGGGATCGAACCCCACGCCGTTATCCTTCACGAAAAACACGTCACCCCCCGGCTCCCGGCTCCTGCCGAACGATATCCGCGCCCCGGGGGTCTTCGACGAATATTTCCAGGCATTGCCGATCAGGTTCTGCAGCACCATGTCCAGCAACGACGCATCCCCCCGCGCAACAACCCCCTCGGCGATTTCGACCTGCACCGTGCGGTCCGGCTCGGATTCGCGGAACATGGTGACGATCTTCCGTGCACTCTCGCTCAGGTCAACGTCGACAATGTCCATGTCGGCACGAGATACCCGGGAGAGGCGGAGCAGGTCATCGATCATCTTCCCCATGTAATCGCTGGAGTTGACGATACGGTCGAGATAATCACGCCCCTCGTCGTCGAGGCTCTCCCGGTAATCCTCCTTGAGGATGGCCGAGAAGCCGCTGATATGCCGCAGCGGCGCCCGCAGGTCATGGGACACCGAGTAGCAGAACGAATCGAGCTCCCGGTTTGTCGTCTCCAGGTCGGCGGTTCTCTCCCTGATCCGTTTCTCGAGGTCTTCCGTGAGCGTGCGGAGGGCCATCTCCGCTTGGACCTTTTCCGCAAGGGACGTCTGCAACTCGGCTGTCCGCATTTCGATCGTGGTCTCCAGCTCCTGCCGCGTGACGAGTGACGTGGCGAGCTCGTGCGCCATGCCGTCGATGGCATTGCCGATATCGCCGAGCTCGTCGTCCTGGGTGCTGTTAATGCGGTATGCCAGGTTGCCGGCACCGATCTCCCGGATACCGGCAAGCAGGGGTGAAATGGAATCGCGCAGGAGGAGGCGGACAAAGAGGAAACCGAGCAGCAGTGCCGACAGGGAAGCCAGCAGGACGAGAATGCATGTCTTGACGATCAGGGCATTGCGCTTGTCGAGGAGGGAGGAGATATCCGTACCGATGGCAAGCGTGCCGACCTGCGTCCCCTGCGGGGCAGGGTCAACCGTGCCGAACAGTTCCCCCTGCTGGATATCCCGGGAGCGGGAACCGGCAGCAAGGGGGAAGGTCCGCTCCGTCACGTTGCTTCTGGTGTTCTTTCTCCAATATGCCGCCTTGATCTCTCCATCGGGGGATTTGACGATGACATAGACGGTATCCTCTCCCAGGACGGCAGCCTTCAGCGAGCTTTCAAGGGTCCCCACATCGTCGTGTTCGAGGGCGCCGGCTATGCCCATGGCCAGGAGTTTCCCCTCGAAATTGACGCGCAACTCCAGCTCGCTGTTGAGCAGGCCGATCTCTTTGTGCACGAAGATCGCGCCCAGGGTGGCGCCAAGGCAGCAGACAACGACAAACACGATGGTATTGAGTTTTGTGACCAGGCTCAGGCGCATTACCCTTCCTTGAAGGAGACGGTGAAGGCAAAGGTCTTGGGACGGCAGTAGTCGATGGCTTTGCCGTCAATCTCCCCGTAAGGGTACATGAAGTAGTTGATCGCCTCCACGTTCCCCTCGGCGAACCGGAGTCCCCGTCCCCCTTTCTGCAGGGAAATGCGGAATTCATCGACCGCGCCAAAATAGTAGTCACGGTAGGGCTTGGCCGCTGCCGAAGGGAGATTTCTGACAAGCATGATCTTCAGGACATCGGCGGGATCGACGGGAACCCACCCCGTGCCCGGCAGGTAGAATTCGGCCCAGCAGTGGTGCCCGTCCGTGATGTCCGTCTCCCCCTTCTTGCCCAGGCGCAGGCCGAAGACTTCCCGGGCCGGAACTCCTGCCGCCCGGGCCAGGGCCACGTACACGGAGCTGATGTCCGCACACTTTCCGCTCCGCGCGGAGAGCGTCTTCTCCACGTTGCCCAGGCCGCACCCCGGCACATTGGGGTCGCGACGGGTGTTGTCCACGACCCAGTCGTAGACTGCCCGCGATTTCTGGAGGATCCCCTTCCTGCCGGCAGTGATCTTCCGGGCCAGAGCGATGATCTTTCTGTCGTCGGAGGGGACCCAGAACTCGGCCTGCAGGTATTTCCTGACGTCGGCGGGAATGGGCCCTCCGGTCTCCACAAGCCTGCTTACCTTTCGCTCCTTTGCCCGGGCATGGAAGGTGACGGTAAGATTCCGTTTTTTGCCGAAGTCCGAACCGGCCCATTCGGTGTAGAGGTAGAGGGCACCGCTCCTGGGCTCATGGGAAAGGCTGAAATTCGAGTAATTGCCACTGAACTTGAGGTCCTTGATCGTCTGGTCACGGTCGGAGGTGGGATAGGGAAACCAGAGCTTGACAGTCTTGGCATCGGGAGGGGTGTTTATCTGGATGTTGAAGGTGACGGTGCCGCTCTGTTCCCCGGCGTGACCGGCAACGGCCGTGAGGAGCACCAGCAGGAGCATAAGGCTGAACACGCGGGGTAACATACCCATGGTCTTTCTCCGGATGAAAATATAGCGGGTCACAACCGTCCCAAGCCCTGCACCCGAAGGTAATGTTAGCATACTTTTATCATGTTTTTCATGCAATTCCACCGTGCCTGACCAGAGTACCGCCCAACGCCTTCCCCGAACTCTCCGGGGTTCCTTCATGGAACCGGCAACGAAAAAAGCCGCCCATGTCAGCATGACTGCTGGCATGGGCGGCTTTGCGTCCCTGTCTCCGGAAAGAGCTAGAACTCTTTCAGCTCCCGGTATTTCTGTTTCCCCTTTGCCAGGGCGTCGGACAGTTTATCCGGCAGGCCGGTTTTCAGCTCCTGCCCCGCCTTGGCAAACTCTGCCGTCAGCTTGCTTGCCGAGTCCGTGTAGGTCGTCAGGTTGTCGGCAGGAGCCGATACCAGGGTGTAGGATTTCTTGTAGACCTCGTACAGTTTTTTCAGAGCATCGTTGTTCTTGGCAAATTTCTCCGGGGGATTGTCCGCGCTCTGCAGCCTCTTGTCGACCTCGGTTCGGGAACTCCTCAGGAGCGCCTGCTCGGCCGGGGTGAGCCGGGGCATCGCGGCCTGCCCCCCCTCCATGGATTTTTTCCAGTCAGCCGCAATCTTGGCGCAGTACTTGAGGTTAAAGTCCGTCCCCGCCTTGACGCCGTACAGGGCCTTGATGTACAGGTCGGCATAGTCGGCTTCCTTCTGCTGCTGGTAGTAGAACACGCCCCCTCCCGCCAGGAGGGCGACAACGATCAGGGCAAAGAGAGCCAGCACCACGGGGCTCATCCTGCGCCCCCCTGCCTTGGCACCGGCAGCCGTCGAACCGGGAGTGTAGGCGACGGAGACGGTCTCCTGCTTTGTGCGGCCAAGGGATATCCCCTTGAAAACGTTCAGCCTGGCGAGGAGTTTTTTCGCCTGCTTGCCGGCAGCAGTGGCGGATTCCACCACGAAATAGTCAGGGTAGATCGCCCCGCAGCCGGTGCAGCAGATGGAGGCGCCGATCCCCTTGCCGCAGTGGACACAGAAGATTTCGCCGCTCCTCCTCAGGGCTCTGCCGGCAAAGGACTCCCGCACGACCTGGAAACTGCCGTTGCAACCGGAACATTTGACAAATACTCCCTCCTCCGGAACGGTTTCCAGCTCCAGCGGAATGTTGCTGCTGCATTTGGGACAGGTACAGTTCATATCTTCGTTCACCCTTGGATCGTGCTAGAAATCAGCGGCAGTTCCGACGTAACCACCGTCGCTGGCGCGGACAATGTCGTCAAGGCTGGTGGGATCGGACAGCAACACTGCGCTTGCGCCGTCCGGCCCCTTGCTGTAGAGATCGAAATCAGTATTCAGCGGGGTCGCACTCATGCGTACCGGGACCAAGCTGTACTCGTAGGGCCGTTTCCAGGGATCGAGGAGCACACCCCTCCCCAGGTCGGTCAGGGCAGTCGGCAGCCCCCCCTTCTCCAGGGTATAGGCGCTGATATCCTTTTCCATGGAGCGGATTTCCGCCTTGGCCCTGGTGATCTGGGTTTTGAGCACGAAGTATCGGTAGGACGGCACGACCATCGTCGCAAGAACCCCGATGATTGCCGAGACAACCAGGAGCTCTACCAGCGTGAAACCTCGATGGCCGACTGCTTTGTTCTTATGGAGGAATGTCATCATGTTGTCACTCATCGCAAGGGGGCGTCGTTTCTTCAGGAACGTGGAGATTTACGTACATTTTTCGTTTTTAACCTATTTACATACTATACTCGCCAGTGGCAAGAAAATAATTGCTCCGGGCAAAAATCCCTCCCCGCCGGGCGCATGCGGTGCCACGGGCAACGCGAAGGGGCGGCTCACCCTGTCAGATGAAAAGTTTCGTAATTTCATCGGCATCCACCGGCTCGCCGTACAAGAACCCCTGGGCGTTGTCGCACTCCTGCTCTTTCAGGAACTGTTCCTGCTCCGCGTTCTCCACCCCTTCGGCAATGACCTTTATCCCCATCTCGTGGGACATGGCGATGACTGCGCAGACGATGGCGGCGCTGCTGGTTTCGTCGTTGAGGGTTCTGATGAACGACTGGTCGATCTTGAGGGTGGTGATGGGGAACGATTTGAGCTGGCTCAGTGAGGAGTAGCCGGTGCCGAAATCATCGATGGCAATGGAGACCCCCATCTGCCGGAGGGTACCGAGAATCTTCCGGGCTGCGAGGACATCCTCGGCCAGGGCATTCTCGGTGATTTCCACTTCGAGGAGCGATGGGGAGAGGCGCGCATCCTCCAGAATGCCGGCGATCAACTGGGTAAGGTTTTTCTGCAGGAACTGGCGGGGGGAGAGGTTGACCGCGATCCGTACCGGCGGGAGCCCCAGCAGTTCCCACTCCTTCCTCTGCCGGCAGGCACTCCTCAGCACCCACTCGGTGAGGGGGAGGATGAACCCCGTCTCTTCCGAAAGGGGGATGAATTCGGCCGGGCGGACGACCCCCATGGCCGGGTCGCGCCAGCGGACCAGCGCCTCCAGCCCGCTCAGCCTGCCGCTCCGGCAATCGAACTGGGGCTGGTAGTGGAGAAGGAATTCCTGCTGCCTCAGCCCCCGGCGCAGATTGCTCTCCATGGATATCCGCTTCACCGCCGCCTCGTGCATGGCCGGGTCAAAGTAGTGATAGCAGTTCCCTCCGCTCATCTTGGCCCGCTGGATGGCGAGGGTGGCATTCTTCAGCAGGATGGCGGCATCGTCCCCATCCTCAGGAAAGAGGGCGATCCCCGCGCTGGCCGTGATATGGATCTCCTGGCCAGTCAGGCCGATCGGCTCCTGGAGGGAGCGAAGCAGTTTTTCGGCAACGGTCGCCACGTGGTCTGCATGGGCTACCTTGGAGAGCATGATGATGAAGCTGTCCCCGGAATAGTGGGCAACGGTGTCGCTTGACCGGAGACAGTCGGAGAAGCGCTCGGAAACGATTTTCAGCACCCGGTCCCCCAGGGAGTGCCCCAGGGCGTTGTTGATTTTCTTGAAGTTGTCGAGGTCGAGGGAGATGACCGCCAGGAGTTCTTGCTCACGCCTGTTCCTGTTGATGCAGAATTTCAGGCGGTCGATGAATAGGCGCCGGTTGGGGAGGTTGGTGAGGTTGTCGTAAAAGGCGAGGAACCGTATGGCCTCTTCGGTATTCTTGCGCAGGGTGATATCCTCGGCAACCTTGACGTGGTGGGTGGTGAGCCCCTCGTGGTCCTGGATGGGGAAGATCGAAACCTCCTCCCAGAACTCTTCGCCGCATTTCTTCATGCTGCAGAGCTTTCCCGTCCATTCGGCACCAGCCTCCAGCTTGCGGCGCATCTCCTGGAGAGTCCTGTCGTCGATCTTGCCTAGGACCGTCATGCTGCTGCCGACCAGTTCCGCCGGCCTGTACCCGGTGACCTTGCAGAGCTTGCGGTTGACCTTTTCGATGGTTCCCGCCGAGTCGGTAATCATGATCATGACCGGACTCGACTCCACGCTCTTGAACAGCTTCGCCAACCTCTCGTCCTGATGCAGGTCACTCTCCAGATTGGTAATCACCCTTCTCCTCCTCCCAGGGCGGAACGCCTCTGTCCGTGTGCAGTGCACGCAGCGCTAGAATACTCTCATTTTACGGTTCCGCCAACAGAATGATATCCGCTCAGTCCCCATACTGGCCGCGGCACCAGAAAAAAGGCACCCGCGAAGATCGCGCGTGCCTTTTCCGGACTGCCGAGTAACCGGAAGAGCCTGCTCCGTCCCTCCTTACAGGATGACCCGGGAGATCAGGTAGGCGGTGACCGTGGAGGTCGAGACCCCGATGAGGCCGGGGATCATGAAGCTGTGGTTCAGAAGGTACTTGCCGATGCGGGTGGTACCGGTCCGGTCGAAGTTGATGGCCGCCAGATCGCTGGGGTAAAAGGCGAAGAAGAAGTAGGCGTAGCTGGCCGGCACGAGGCCGAGGAGGAGCGACACCGGCAGGCCGAGGGCCAGCCCCAGGGGGAGGGTGATGGCCAGGGTGGCCGCCTGGCTCTTGACGAAGGCGGAGATGCAGAAGGTGGCGATGGCGAAGGTCCAGGGGGCCAGCTTGACCATGACGCCGATGTTGTCCACCAGGAACTTCTTGTTGGCCGTGATGAAGGTGTCGCTCATCCAGGCAATGCCGAAGATGGAGACCACGGCGATCATCCCGGCGATGAAGACGCTGGAGTAGGCGATCTCCTTGGCCTTGACGTCGGCGGCGAACATGATGAAGGCACCGAAAGCGAGCATGACGAACTGCACCACCGTGGTCATGGGGATCGCCTTCCCTTCGGCGGTTACGGGGAGCAGCCCCGGAAAGACGGCGAAGAGGATGATGGTGGCCACGCCGGCGAAGAAGAGAGCCACGGAGAGCTTGGCGGTTGTGGAGATCTTCTTGTCCAGGGTGGTGACGTCCGCATCCAGGGACTTGCGGAACTCCGGGTCTTTCAGTCGCTCCTGGAACTCCTGGTCCTTGTCCAGGTCCGTGCCCCGGTTGAAACTCCAGGCCGAGGCGGCCACGACCCCGACGATCCCTGCCGGCAGGGTCACGGAGATGATGTCGATGAGGGTGACGGGGTGGCCGGCCTTGGCGGCGAAGCCGAGGAAGAAGGTGACCGCGGCCGCCACCGGACTGGCGGTGATCCCCATCTGTGAAGCGACGCTGGCGATCGCCATGGGGCGTTCCGGTCGGGTGCCGGTCTTGATGGCCACGTCGGCGATGACTGGCAGCAGGGCGTAGACCGCGTGACCGGTGCCGACGCAGACGGTCAGGAAGAAGGTGGCGAGGGGGGCGAGGATGGTGACATACCGGGGATGGGCCCGGAGCAGGCGTTCGGTCAGCTGCACCAGGTAGTCCAGGCCGCCGGCCACCTGCAGGGTGGCGGCGGCGGTCACCACCGCAAGGATGATCAGCATGACGCCGACCGGCGGCTCGGCAGGGGAGCTGCGGAAGACGAGGGTGAGGAGCGCGACGCCGAGCCCGCCGATCATGCCGAGGGCCACGCCACCGCGGCGGATGCCGATCAGCACGGCACCGAGCACGAGAACGAATTGGATCCAGAACATTGCCATGGGACACCTCCATATCTGAGTTGGGTAACTGCGTGAGCCGGGTGGCTCGTAACTGGTTACCCGTTACAAAGCATGGAGGATGCCAACAACATGACCAACTCATAACAGCCCGATATAATTAACTAAATCACTGATGAGCAGAAATTTTTTCGCTGGCAACCGTCATAACCACCGGTTATGAGCATTCTGTGTCGAGCGGCTGCTTCGATAAGATTTCAGGTAGTTACCCGTCATTATAACCGGAGGGGATGGCATAACCTGTCGTTATACCGGTTCAACGGAGATGCCAGGCGGAAGCTGCCGGAGTGAGAGTCTTAAGGACAATTGGTTATCTGCTTCTCTCGAGTCAATATCTTCCCCCTCCCGTGACGGGAGGGGGTCAGGGGAGGGGGAAGTTGCAACCAGCAGAAAACATGGCACGTTCACCCCCATCCTAACCCTCCTCCGTCAAGGGGGAGGGGATGTATTAGTCTCACGCAGCAGCTTCAGCCGCTTGTTCAGGGCCGGCTGGGAGATGCCGAGCAGACGCGCGGCAAAGGTCTGGTTCCCCCCCGCCCGGGCCAGGGCCTCGTCCACCAGGAACCCGGCCGCCTCGCTGAAGGTGGGGAGCTGGGGGAACCCGGCAAAGGGGTTCTGCCGGGACTTTTGTGACACCGGTGGTGCCTGCGCCTGTGACTTGCCGACCGCCTTGACGAAGGAGTCCATGGAGAGCATCCGCTCCCGGTGGATGCTGACGGCATCGTAGACCATGGCCTTCAGTTCCCGCACATTGCCGGGGAACCCGTAGGTGGCCAGAAGCGGCGCCAGCTCCCGTGGCGGGGTCGGCTTCTTCTTCCCCAGGGCCGTGGCCGCCTCGGCGAGGAAGTGGTCCAGGAGCAAGGGGATGTCGCCGGGCCGCTCCCGTAAGGGTGGTATCTGTACCTGGTGTGTGCGGAGCCGGTAGAAGAGGTCGCGGCGGAACGCTCCCGACTCCTCCTTGGCAACCAGGTCCTGGTGGGTGGCGACGATGATCCGCGCCGACAGACGTTTCGGCTGGTCGCTCCCCAGGGGGAAGTACTCCCCCTCCTGGAGGAGGCGCAGGAGCTTCACCTGGGAGGGGATGGAGAGGTCACCGATCTCGTCCAGGAACAGGGTGCCGTCGGCGGCCTCCTCCACCATCCCCCGCCGCACCTGCTCCGCGCCGGTGAAGGCCCCCCGCACGTGGCCGAACAGGGTGTCGCTGAAGACCGTGTCGTCCAGGCCGGCCACGTTGACCGTCACCAGCTTTCCCCGGCAGCCGCTCAAGGTATGGGCGGCCCGGGCGACCAGCTCCTTCCCCACCCCGCTTTCGCCGGTGATCAGGAGTGGCTGGGGGCTTTTCGCCACCGCCTCCACGTAGGCGAACAGGGCCAGCATCCCCCGGTCAGCGGTGACGATGGGTGCAAACGCCTCGGGGTGCCGGAGTTCGCCGGAGGCGAGACGATCCGCCAGCTCCCGGTAGTCCCGCTCCATCTCCACCTTGCGTACCGCCCGCAGTACTCCGCCGACGATCCGGTCCTCCTCGTCGGTCTTGATGAAGTAGTCGAAGGCTCCCAGTCTCATGCAGCGGACCGCGGTCTCCAGCTGGTTGAGGCCGCTGACCACGATGGCGGTCACCTCGGGGTGCCGTTCGCCGATCTGACGGAGCAGCTCCTCCCCGGAGAGGTGGGGCATGGTGAGGTCCAGGAGCACCAGGCCGACCCCACCCCGGTCCAGGAGCCCCATGACCTCGCTGCTCTCCTGGCAGGTAACGATGTTGGTCAGGCCGGCACAGCTCTTCAGGGTGAGGGAGAGTGACTTGAGCCAGGCCGGCTCGTCGTCCACCAGGAGGATGGTAAAGGCGGGATAGGTCTGCTGGGTCATGGTGATTTCTCCTGTAGGGCCGGCAGCGCCAGGGTGACGGTCGTGCCGCTCCCCGGGGCCGACTCGAACTGCAGGGTGCCCCCGTGCTCCTTGACGATACCGGTCGAGACGGAGAGTCCGAGGCCGGTCCCCCCGCTCTCCCGTTTGGTGGTGAAAAACGGGTCCGTCAGGCGGGGGAGGTCCTCGGGGCGGATGCCGACCCCCTCGTCCCGCACCGTCAGGAGCAGGCTCCCGGTCGAGCGGTTGTGGCGGGTGGTCACCGTGATCCCCCGCTCCGGGCCGGGCAGGGCCTGGCAGGCGTTGATGACGAGGTTGACCACCACCTGCTCGATCCGCTGGGCATGCCCCCGGAAGGGGGGGAGGTCGTCGCCGTAGTCGATCCGGAAACGGTGCGTCGCCTTGCGCAGGGTCGGCTCCACCAGGCGCAGGGCGGTGCCCACCACGTCGTTCAGCCCCAGGGTGGTCATTTCGGCCAGGTCGTCCCGCCGGGCGAAGTCCTTCAGATCGTTGACGATCCGCTTGATCCGCTTGGCGCCGTCGTGCATCTCCTCAAGCATCCGGGGGATCTCCTCCCGCATCTCGCTGTAGGGGATCCCGCCGAGGGTGAACTCACCCTCCGCGGCATAGCGCTCCTCCAGTATCCGTGCCGTATCGGCGTGGGCCCGCTTCAGGATCGGCAGGTCGAGGAGGATCAGACCGGTGGGGTTGTTGATCTCGTGGGCCACCCCGGAGACCAGCACCCCCAGGGCAGCCAGTTTGTCCGCCTGGACCAGCTGCTGCTGGTTGAGGCGGAGCTCCTCCTCCGCATGGCGGCGCTCGGCGATCTCCCGGGTCAGGTCGGCGGTGCGCAGGGCCACCTGGCGATGGAGGGTCCGTGACCAGAGGGCGAAGCCCCCCAGGAGCAGCACCAGGGGGACGACCACGATCGCGGCGTATTTGGCGACGGTCCGCCACTCCACGTGTTCCGGTTCCAGCACCCCGAGCCACTCGTTGTAGATCTTCTCGTACTGGCCTGTCTTGCGCAGGATCGCCAGCCCCTCGTTGAAACGGGAGAGGAGCTCCGCATTCCCCTTTTTCACCGCGTAGCCGTACCGGTGGGTCGCCACGTTACGTACCACGGGGAGGAGGTTGGTCAGTTTCAGCTCCCGGACGAGGTACATCCCCGGGACGATGGCAACGATGGCGTAGTCGGTCTTCCCCGCAGCCAGGAGGCGCAGGGCATCGGCCGGCGTCGGGGTAAGGGTGAGCCGGCCGGAGAAGCCGGTCCGCACCAGCATGTCGTGCATGATCCCACCCCGGTGAACGGCCACGGACCGCCCCGCCAGATCCGCCAGGGAGTTGGCCGGCGGGGAATCGCGGCGGGCAAAGACCGCGTGGTTGACGAGGGCATGGGGGGAGGAGAAATCCACTTCCGCGGCCCGCTCCTCCGAAAAGGACATCCCCTCCAGCACATCGACCTTTCCCTCCTGGAGGTCGGCGCGGACTTCGGACCAGCCGCCGAGACGGAACTCCACCTGCATCCCCATGACCTCGGCGATCGCCCGGGTCAGGGCCACGTTGAACCCGGCCGGCCTCCCGCTGCGGTCGATGAATTCGTAGGGGGGATAGTCCCGGTCTCCGCCGACGACGATGACCCGTGGCGACACCGGTTCGGCAGCTGCCGCAGCGGTCACGGCGCCGATCAGGAGCAGGGCGCTCCACACCAGCCGGCACACACGGACCATGCTCACTCCATGCAGTTGATGACGGGATACGGACACCCGGCCCCTCCCTGGCAACGGTAGTACATCCGCTACAAGCATACCCGACTTTGCCCCATCAGGCCATCTGCTGGTAAAATAGCTGTAGTCAAAGCGGCCCGTCCTGGTATAGGGTGGCACCGTTGTCCCGCGAAGAGCCGTGGAGTAGCCGGTGCCCCTGCCAAAAGGATTCAACCGCTCGTTTCTCAGCTTCATCGTCGCCCGGGCCGCCGGCACCGTCGCCTTCCAGATGGCCGGGGTGGCAGTGGGGTGGCACGTCTACGCCCTCACCGGCAAGGCCTTCGACCTGGGGCTGGTGGGGCTGGCCCAGTTCCTCCCCTCGGTGGTGCTGGTGCTGGTCGCCGGACACGCGGCCGACCGCTACAACCGGCGTGCCATCGTCGCCGCCGCCCAGACCGCCATGGCCCTGCTCCTCGCCCTCCTCGCCACCGGGAACGCCGGGGGGTGGATCGGCCGGGACACCATCCTGGGGATCCTCTTCCTCATCGGCATCGCCCGCTCCTTCGAGTTCACTACCCTGCAGACCATCCTCCCGGGGCTGGTGGACCAGGAGACCCTCCCCCGCGCCCTGGCCGTGGCCGGCTCGGTCCGCCAGGGGGCGGTGATCACCGGCCCCCTCCTGGGGGGATTCCTCTACCTGGCCGGCGCCACGACCGTCTACCTGACCAGCGCGGTCCTGTTCATCCTCTCGGCCACCATCGTTGCCTCCCTGACCATGGCCCGCCGGCCGGCCAGCCGCGAGCCCCCGTCCCTCTCCTCCTTCCTCGCCGGCATCAGGTTCATCCGGAGCAGGCCCGTGGTCTTCGGCGCCCTCTCCCTCGACCTGTTTGCCGTGCTCCTCGGCGGGGCCACCGCCCTGCTGCCGGTCTACGCCCGGGACATCCTCCATACCGGCCCCGCGGGGCTGGGGATGCTGCGGGCCGCCCCTGCCGTGGGGGCGCTCCTGGTCTCCCTCGTTATGGTCCGCTTCCCCCTCCGGCGCCGGGTCGGTCACACCCTGTTCGCTTCCGTCGGCCTCTTCGGGGTCGCCACGGTCGCCTTCGCCCTCTCCTCCTGGATCCCCCTCTCCTGCCTGCTCCTGGCGGTCCTCGGCGGGGCGGACATGGTGAGCGTCGTGATCCGCTCGACCCTGGTACAGCTGGAGACCCCCGACGAGATGCGCGGCCGGGTGAGCGCCGTGAACGCCATCTTCATCGGCTCCTCCAACGAGCTGGGGGAGTTCGAGTCCGGTCTCACCGCCGCCTGGTTCGGCGTGGTCCCCGCCACCCTCATCGGCGGTATCGGCACCCTCCTGGTGGTGCTCCTCTGGGCCCGGCTCTTCCCTCCCCTCCTGAACCACGACAGGCTTCACGGCCACTGACGCACGAAGGGCCTGGCGATGCGTCACCAGGCCCTTTTCGTTTCATACCACGGCAGGTCCTCCGTTACTCCAGCCCCTCCAGGGCGGCCGCCAGCAGCGGCAGGTCGTCATCCATGACCGTCCGCACGTCGAGGAGGAACGCTCCCCTGGCGATCCGGCCGATCACCGGGGTGTCGGCACGGCGCAGCAGCACCTCGATCTCGCCGGCCGACAGCGTGTCGCTCTGCAGGGAGATCAGCCGGGTGGGGAGTTGGAGAAGCGGCAGCGCCCCCCCACCCACCATGGAAAAGCCGCTGACCAGGGAGAGCCGCAGACCTGCCGGCAGATGGCTCCGCAGCCGACGGACCATCCTCCCCCCCCGGCGGGCCAGCTCCTCCTCCGTCATGGTCAGCATCCGCAGGGTGGGGATCTCCTCCCGTGCCTGCCGCTCGTCCCGGTAGAGGCGCAGCACCCCCTCCAGGGCCGCCAGGGTCATCTTGTCCACCCGCAGGGCCCGCAGGAGCGGATGCTTCTTCATCGGGGCGATGAACTCCCGTTTCCCGGCGATGATGCCGATCTGGGGTCCGCCCAGGAGCTTGTCGCCGCTGCAGACCACCACGTCGGCGCCGCTCTGCAGGTAGTGCTGCACCGTCTTCTCCCCGCAGCCGAGGAGAGGCTCCAGATCGATCATCAGGCCGCTGCCGCAATCCACCAGCAGGGGGAGGGCCGCCTCCCGCGCCAGGGCCGCGAGCTCGCCCGCCCCCACCTCGGCGGTGAAGCCGACCACGGCGAAGTTGCTGCAGCTCACCTTGAGGAGCAGGCCGGTCTGCTCAGTGATGGCACCCCGGTAGTCCTTGAGGTGGGTCCGGTTGGTGGTCCCCACCTCCCGCAGGAGGGCGCCGCTCTGGGTCATGACCTCGGGGATCCGGAAGGATCCACCGATCTCCACCAGCTCCCCCCGGGAGACGATCACCTCCCGTCCCCGGCCCATGGAGGCCAGGGCGAGGAGCAGGGCAGCGGCGTTGTTGTTGACCACGATGGCCGCCTCGGCGCCCGTGAGTTCGCACACCAGCGGTTCCACGTGGCTGTAGCGCTCCCCCCGCTCGCCGGCGGCCAGGTCGAACTCCAGGTTGGAATAGTGGGTGGCCGTCTCCAGCATCTGCCGGGCAACCGTGGGGGGGAGGGGAGAACGGCCGAGGTTGGTGTTGATGACCGTGCCGGTGCCGTTTACGACCCGGCAGAGGTGGGGAGTGTCGAGCCGCAGGAGCTCGGCCCCGATCCTGGCGATGATGGTCTCCAGGGCCGGCAGGGATGCGCCGCCGCGGAGTTCGTCCCGAAGGTCGTCCAGCACCTGCCGGATCGCCCGGAGCAGCAGGGGGCGTCGGTAGGTCTGGAGCCAGGCGGCTGCGGCGGGGTGGGCGAGGATCCTGTCAACCTTCGGAATTCTGCTGAGATGGGGCATGTATCCCTTTCAGATGTCGATCTGGGCAGCGGCCGTCTGTTCGGCGATGCTCAGGCGGAGAGGGGCGTCGCCGCTCTCCATGAGCACCCTTCCGCCATACTCGGCATTCTTCCGCACGAGCTGTTCGGCAAGGTCGGCGTTGCGTGCCCGGAACGCTTCGATGATCTTGGCATGCTCCTGCACCGAGATCCTCATCCGTCCCGGCTTGCTCAGGGAGGCATACCTGAGGCGCTGGAACTTGCCCACCAGGCTGCTGATGAGTTCGTCCAGCTTGGCGTTGTCGGCAGCCTTGCGGAAGAGCTCATGGAAGTCGTTGTGAATCTTGAAGAAGTGCTTGATGTCATCTTCCTCGGCCAGCTGGCGCAATTTTTCATTGATTGCGGCGAGCTTGTCAATCTCCTTTTCCGTCAGGTTGCGGCAGGCCAGGTTGGCGGCATACCCCTCCAGGATGCTCTTGATGGCGTAGAACTCCTCCACCTCCTTGGTGGAGAAGGAGACGACCACCGCTCCCTTGCGGGGGATGACGGTCAGGTACCCCTCGGATTCGAGCTGACGGAATGCCTCGCGGATCGGGGTACGGCTGATGCCGAACCGTTCGGCCAGCTCAGGCTCGGCAACCTTCTCTCCGGGTTTGAGGGCTCCGCTGCTGATGGCGTCGCGGATGGTCTCAAGGATTTTTTCCCGCAAAGTAAGGTGCTTTTCGATCGTTTTTTTCATTATACCACTCCAAATTGACGATGTTTTATTGTATACAGTATACAAAGGATGTCAAGCTGAACTGCTCCCCGCACCGTCGGCCGCGACATAACCTGCCCAATTTCAAGGCAGCGTCCCCTTTTCGCACCCCCAAAGCTCTTGAATTTTGCCCCCACGGGATGTAATCTCAGGTGGCGGCTGCGACTCCAGCCGCCGACCGGCACGAACGGAGCTCTTATGGACCCCATACGACACCTGAAAATTTCCATGGCCGTCCTGCTGGCGCTGGTCACCCTGGGGGCAACCGGCTACATGACCATCGAGGGGTGGTCCTTCCTCGACTCCCTCTACATGACCGTGATCACCCTCGGTACCGTCGGCTTCAGGGAGGTGCACGATCTCTCCAGCTACGGCAAGATATTCACCATCACCCTGATCGTCTTCGGCGTCAGCGTCCTCGGCTACATTGTCGGCAGCCTTGCCCAGATCATGTTCGAGGGGCAGATCCAGCGCATCATCGGGAGGAAAAAAGTGGAGAAGAAGATCGACTCGCTCAAGGACCACTACATCATCTGCGGATTCGGCCGGATCGGGCAGCTGATCTGCAAGGAGTTCAGCGCCAAACCGATCCCGTTCCTGGTCATCGAGAAGCATCCGGAAGCCCATGAAAAGCTCCACCACGAGGAGTACCTCCACCTGCGCGGCGACGCCACGGAGGACGAGACCCTCCTGCGGGCCGGCATCAAGCGGGCAAAGGGGCTCATTTCCGTGGTCACCTCCGACACGGAGAACGTCTACATCACCCTCACCGCCCGGGGGCTGAACCCGGACCTGTTCATCCTCGCCCGCTCCGGCGAGGAGGGGTCGGAGATCAAGCTCCGCCGCGCCGGCGCCAACAAGGTCATCTCCCCCTACGTCATCGGCGGCAGCAGGATGGCCCAGGCGATCCTCCGCCCCAACGTGGTGGATTTCATCGAGATCGCCACGGGGCACGAGCACCTGGAGCTGCAGATGGAGGAGATCCTCATCCCGGAGACCTCCGCCTTTGTCGGCGAAAACCTGGTCAGCTCGGGTTTCCGCAAGGAGACGGGGGTGATCATCGTCGGCATCAAGAAGGTGCACGGCAAGATGGTCTTCAACCCCGAATCCCATTCCAAGATCGAGGGGGGTGACACCCTCATCGTCCTCGGTGACCCCTCGGCAATCCAGAAACTGGAAGAGCTGGTGAGCTGCACCAGCTGCGCCAGCGACATCATCAATAAACACAAGACGGAGCACCAGCGTGTCTGAGATCATCCATGCCCATGTCCCGTTCGCCCTGGCCGCCGACCACCTGGAGTACATGGTCGAGAGGGGCGTTCACCCGGAAATCTTCTTCAATGCCGAAACTCTCGACGCCCTCCTCCCCGAGCAGGTCGAATCCCTGGCCGCCTCGTTTGCCGCCCGGGGCATCGACTGCACCATCCATGCACCGTTCATGGACCTGAACCCGGGGTCGGACGAGCGGCTCCTGCGGGATGCGACCCGGCTCCGCTTCCAGCAGGTCTGCGCCGCCGCCGCCATTCTCAGGCCGAAGGTGATGGTCTTCCACCCCGGCTACGACCGCTGGCGCTACGGAGAAAAACAGAGCAGCTGGCTCGGCCACGCCATGGAGAGTTTCGTCCAGGTGCTGGAGCAGACCGAGCAGACCGGCTGCACGATCGCGGTGGAGAACATCTTCGAGGAGGAGCCCTCCACGCTCCTCGCCCTGATCGAGGCGTGCAATCACCCCCGCCTGCGCCACTGTTTCGACGTGGGGCACTGGAACCTCTTCCATAACGAGGAGGTCGGCCTTGAGGAGTGGTTCGCCGCCCTGGGGGGGCATATCGCCGAAGTGCACATCCACGACAACCGGGGCACCAGGGATGACCATGCCCCGGTGGGGGAGGGGACTATCGATTTCGGTCTCTACTTCCGTCTCCTGGAACGCTATGCCCCGGACGCCGTCTGGACCATCGAGGCCCATAGCAGGGAGTGCCTGGAACGGGCCGTGAAAAGCATCAAGGGGATTGTCCGGAAAACGAGCCCTGCCTGATGCAGCACCTCCCCTTGATGTTTCACCGCCGACTACCTATAATTAAGGTATCTGGTTGATGTGACAGCACCCACGTTTCAAGGGGAGTTTTACCATGAATGCACTGCGTACCACTCTTCTTCTGGCCCTGCTGACCTGCCTGCTGGTACTTGCGGGTGGGGCCATCGGGGGTAGGTCCGGCATGACCATGGCGCTGGTCATGGCCGGTGTCATGAACTTCGTCAGTTACTGGTTTTCCGACAAGATCGTCCTCTCCATGTACGGCGCCAGGGAAGTGGGCGAACAGGACTACCCCGAGTTTTATGCCATGGTCCGCCAGCTCGCCATCCAGGCGGGGATGCCCATGCCCAGGGTGTACCTCATCGAGTCCGACACCCCCAATGCCTTTGCCACGGGCCGCAACCCCGAACATGCAGCCGTGGCGGCAACCACCGGGATCATGCGCATCCTCACCCGCGACGAACTGATGGGGGTGATGGCCCACGAGCTCTCCCATGTGCGCCATCGCGACATCCTCATCTCCTCCATCGCCGCCACGATTGCCGGGGCCATAACCTATCTCGCCCACATGGCCCAGTGGGCGGCGATGTTCGGTGGAGGCCGGGACAGCGATGACGAGGGGGGGGGCGCACTCGGCCTCATCTTCATGGCCATCCTCGGTCCCATCGCGGCCATGCTGATCCAGATGGCGATTTCCCGTTCCCGGGAATACGAAGCCGACCGCGGCGGGGCGGAGATTTCCGGCAACCCCCTCTACCTGGCGGGTGCCCTGCGCAAGCTGGAGATGGCCAACCGGCAGATCCCCATGGATGCCAACCCGGCCACGGCCCACATGTTCATCGTCAACCCCCTCACCGGCGGCGGGCTCCTCTCCCTCTTCTCCACCCATCCCCCCCTGGAAGAGCGGATCAGGCGGCTGGAGACAATGGCCTACGGGCCAAAATAAATCACCCCCCTCAATCCCCCCTGCCCTGTAGGGGGGAAGCGAGCGCGAGCGAAGCAGGGGGGTAATGACATCACCACGAAAAGAGTCGCCGTGACCCATACCGCACGCTCCTCCGCTTTCACCACCCTGCTCCGCATCGAGAAGGAGCGCTCCTACGCCGACATCCTCATCGACCGTGAACTCCGCGAAGGGAGATTGACCGGGCCGGACCGGGGACTCTACACGGAACTGGTCTACGGAACCCTCCGCCGCCAGGGGACCCTCGACCACATCATCGCCCACGTCTCCACCACCCCCCTGGCAAAGCTGGAGCGCGCGGTGGTCCTCCTCCTGCGCCTCGGCCTCTACCAGATATTTTTCCTCGACCGGGTGCCGGTCTCGGCGGCGGTGAACGAGACCGTCAACCTGGCGAAGCAGGCGGCACCCCGGGCCGCGGGCTTCATCAACGCCGTGCTGCGGAGCGCGGACCGGGGACGCGACCGGATCCCCTATCCGGACCCGGAGCGGGAGCCGGCCGCCTATCTGGCCGCCCGGCACTCCCACCCCGAGTGGATCGTTGCCGGCTGGCTGGCCCAGCTGGGGTACGGGGAGGCGGAGATGCTGGCAGAAGTCATGGCAGCGCCCCCACCCTTCACCATCCGGGCAAACCGCCTGAAAAACAGCCGCGAGGAGCTGGCCAAGCTTCTGGAGGAGGAGGGGGTGACCACCCTCCCCTGCCGCTACGGTCCGGACGGCCTGGTCATCACCTCCCCCGTCTCCCTGCCGAACATGGCGAGCTTCAGCGCCGGCAGGTTCGCCGTCCAGGACGAGGCGTCCCAGCTGGCGACGCTCCTCCTCGCCCCGGAACCAGGGGAATCCATTCTCGATCTCTGCGCCGCCCCCGGCGGCAAGGCGACCTACCTGGCCGAACTTGCCGGCAACCGAGGCACGCTCCTGGCGTGCGACCGCCAGTCCCGCAAGCTGGAGCAGATCAGGGAGGCTGCGACGCGGCTCGGCATCACCACCATCACCACCATCACTCTGGATGCGACGAAGCCCCTCGATGGGCTGGAGGGGGAGCAGTTCGACCGGATCCTGGTGGATGCCCCCTGCTCGGGGCTCGGCGTTATCCACCGCAACCCGGAGGGGAAGTGGTGGAAGGAGCCGACCGACCCCGCCAGACTGGCCCTTACCCAGCTGGCGATCCTCGGCAATGCCGCCCCGCGGCTCAAGCCGGGAGGGGTGCTCGTCTACTCCACCTGCTCCACCTCGCGGGAGGAGAACGAGGAGGTCGTGGAAAAATTCCTTACCGGGCACGGGGATTTTGTGGTAGAACCCGTCAGTGCACACTTCCCCCGGGTGGCCGACATGGAGAGTGACAGGGGCTTTTTCCGCAGCTGGCCCCACCGTCACGGCATGGACGGCTTCTTTGCCGCCCGGCTGAGAAAGAACATACCCTGAAGGACCGGCAGGGGCCGGCCGCACAGGGACAGAGGAGCAGGACCATGAAAAAGATCGCCCCATCCATTCTCTCCGCCGACTTCTGTCGCCTCGGTGACGAAATCAGGGCCGTGGAGGCCGCTGGTGCAGACTACATCCACGTCGATGTCATGGATGGACACTTTGTCCCCAACATCACCATCGGCCCTCCGGTGGTTGCGGCCCTGCGCAAGGTGACCCCCCTCCCCCTGGACGTGCACCTGATGATCGCCGACCCGGACCGCTACATCCCCGATTTCGCCGCGGCCGGCGCGGACATCATCGTCGTCCACGCCGAGGCATCGACCCACCTGCACCGGAGCATCCAGCTGATCAAGAGCCTGGGGAAAAGGGCAGGGGTCTCCCTCAACCCGGCAACCCCCCTGAACTACCTGGAGTACGTCCTCGCCGACCTTGACCTGGTGCTGCTGATGACCGTCAACCCCGGGTTCGGCGGGCAGTCGTTCATCGAGGCGTGCATCCCGAAGATCCACGCCCTCCGTGCCATGCTGGACAAGCGGGGGAGCGAGGCCGAGCTGGAAGTCGACGGCGGGGTGAAGACCGACAACATCGCCCGTATCTCCCACGCCGGCGCGGATGTCTTCGTCGCCGGGAGTGCCGTTTTCGGCAGCAGCGATTATACTTCAACCATTCGTACCCTCAAGCAGCAGGCCAAGGAACCGTGCCTGTAGCGTCGCCACCTGAAGCCATGTCCAAAAGCGTACTCATCATCGACGACTCCGACACGATACGGGAACAGATCTCCCGGACCCTTGCCCAGGCGGCCCTTTTCGACCATATCCACCAGGCCGGCGACGGCATCGAAGCCTTCAAGCTCCTTCTCGGCACCCGCGTCGACCTGATCCTCTGCGACCTTGAAATGCCCCGCATGGACGGCATCAAGCTGCTCGGCATGGTTACCAGCCGGGAGGAGCTCAGGGACATCCCGGTCATCATGCTGACCGGCCGGGAGGACCGGGAGCTGAAGATCAGGCTGCTCAGCGAGGGGGCCAGCGACTATGTCACCAAACCGTTCGACAGCGGCGAACTGGTTGCCCGGGCCCGGGTGCACCTGAAAATCAAGGCCCTGCAGGACGAGCTGAGACAGTCCAACGAGATGCTGAAGCATCTCTCCAATACCGACCCCCTCACCCAGCTCTACAACCGGCGCTACATGATGGACATGCTGGACAAGGAGCTCCAGCGCGCCCGGCGCAAGGGGACCCGCCTCTCCCTCATCCTGATGGATATCGATCACTTCAAGAAGGTGAACGATCTCTACGGCCACCAGAACGGCGACCAGGTGCTGGCCACCGTGGCCAGAGAGGCGGCATCCGACCTGCGCGCCTACGATTTCATCGCCCGGTACGGGGGGGAGGAGTTCGTCATAGCCCTCCCCGAGACCGGCCATGACGACGCGCTGATGATCGCCGAACGGATCCGCCACCGCATCCAGTCACTCAGGTTTTCCGCTCCCCTCGGCACCCTGAGGACGACCATCAGCCTGGGGGTCGCGACCTATCCTGTCGACGGCATCGCCTCGGTCGACGACCTCATCAGGGAAGCCGACGCGGCTCTCTACCGGGCCAAGGCAGACGGCAGGAATCGCGTCGTTTCCATGACCCGCTCGTAACCGTGGCAACCACTCGCCCCGTTCCCCCGCAGAGTTCCGTAAACCGGCCATGACCAGTCAGAACTCGACAGTATCCCCCCTCAAGGTTCACCTCTATCTCATCCTGACCACGTTCTTCTGGGGGGGAAGCTTCATCTTCAACAAGCTCGGTTTCCGCGACCTGCCGCCGGTCGTCTTTTTCGCGCTCCGCTTCACCCTTGCCACCCTTCTCATGACCTGCGTCTGCCTTCCCCGCCTCCGTCACCTGACCCGGGCAATCGTCAGGCGGGGATTCATCGTGGGCCTTGCCCTTGCCGCCACCAACCTCTCCTTCGTTGTCGGCCTGTCGGGGACAACGGCAACCCGGGCCGGTTTTCTCAACAATCTCTTCGTCCTCTTCATCCCCCTGATCTGTTTCCTCCTCTGGCGAGACCGGGTGGACCGCTGGAGCACGACGGGGATACTTCTGGCACTGGCGGGAATCTGGCAGCTCGCCCAGGGGGGAACGGGCGGGTTCAGCCGCGGAGACCTCCTCTCCACCCTCTGTGCCCTGTTCATAGCCGTGCACATCATCACCGTCTCCCGGGTGCTGCGGGACGACGACGTCTACCTGGTGAGCCTGGTCCAGTTCGCCACCGTGGCAGCGGCCGGCCTGCTGATCCTCCTCTTCTTCCCCCAGCCGCCGCTCCGGTTCGGCACGGTCGGCACCCTCTCCCTCCTCTACTGCGCCGTCTTCCCCACGGTCGTCTGCTTTACCCTCCAGAACACCTGGCAGCGTCACACTACCCCCACCCACGCCGGCCTCGTCTACACCCTCGACCCGGTCTGGAGCATGCTCGGCGGCTACCTCGTTCTCGGGGAGCGGATGAACGGGGGGGAATGGCTCGGCTGCCTCCTGATCTTCGCCGCCGTCCTCGTCCCCCTGGTCGTCCGCCAGGTGAACGAAAGCCGGCTCCGCCGTTTCTACCGACAGAAAACCGGCTGACCGGGCACGAAAAAAGGGCTACGGTCTGCACCGTAGCCCTTCACATCCTCTTATCGTCCGCCTCTGCTCCTACTGCCCCTTCTTCAGGTCGATGAGGATCAGCTTGGCCACCGCCTTGAGGGTCTCGAACACCCCCTCGCCGGTCGCGGCGCAGGCCTCGAAGTCCATGACCCCGGTGGTGTTCAGGTCACGGCGCAGCTCCTCCACCGACATGGCATTGGGGAGGTCGCGCTTGTTGTACTGGATGACGAAGGGGATCTTGTCCAGATCGTACCCCTGCTCGGTCATGTTGTAGCGCAGGTTGTCCATGGACTCGATATTGGCATCGTAGCGCTCCTCCTGGGAGTCTGCCACGAAGACGACGCCGTCCACCCCCTTGAGGATGAGCTTCCGGGAGGCGTCGTAGAAGACCTGGCCGGGGACGGTATAGAGATGGAAACGGGTCTTGAAGCCGCGGATTTCGCCCAGGGCCAGGGGAAGGAAGTCGAAGAAGAGGGTCCGCTCGGTCTCGGTCGCCAGGGATATCATCTTCCCCTTGGCATCGGGAGCCGTCTTCTGGTAGACGTACTGCAGGTTGGTGGTCTTGCCGCAGAGACCGGGGCCGTAATAGACGATCTTGCAGTTTATTTCTCGGGATGCGTAATTTATGAACGACATGTGGTCACTCCGTAAGCCCTAACTGAAGAGGTTGTCGATGTCGTCATCGGTAATTTCCGCAAACGGGAAATCGGTAGCGCCGCTCTTCTCCTTCTCCTCGGCCTTCTGCATCAGGCTGTCGAAAATGACCGTCAGCTCGTCGGAGGCTTTTTTCACCCGCAGACGGACCAGGCCGAGGGAGGAACGGCTGTCGAACAGCACGACGAGAATGACCCGGCCGCCGACGATGGAGATATGCAGGTTGTCCTTCTCCCCCTCGTGAAAGAGAATGGAGAACTCCTTCTCACCGATCAGTTTGGCCAGGCCACCGGTTGCCGCGATGTTGCCGGCAGTGAGGGATGCAAGCGACGTGGTGTCAAAGCGCTCCACTTCCCCTACCCCGGAAATCAGCTGGCCGTTTTTATCCACCAGAAAGATCACCTTGGCGTTCGCATCGCGGAGCAGCTTGTCGATGACGGCGTTTATCTGCTTGAACTCCTCATCGTACATCACCATCTGAGGGCTCGCCATGTATGACTCCTTACGCTTGGCATTTAGCAATAGCAACTTATTTCTATAACAGAAATACTCCCCGCTTTCAAGAAAGTAAAAGAGCCCCCGGCCGAAGACCGGGGGCTCTTTTACCCGTAGGGAAACTGCTATTTTTCGCCGCTCTCCTCGAAGTTGAGGGCGGCCAGTTTCTGGTAATAGGCGAAGTGGGCCTTGGTCCACTGGGCAGCTCTCTTCA
>CALMBF010000050.1 GCA_937860145.1 uncultured Geobacter sp. | reverse complement strand
TTTTTTTTTTCAAGCAGAAGACGGCATACGATATCTAGTACGGTCTCGTGGGCTGGGAGATGTGTATAAGAGACAGGGGGTGGGGAGGAGGGCGAGGGGGAGAGAAAACAGGACGAAGGCAACGAGCCCCAGGTGCCACCGCAGGTCCTTTAACCTGCGGGCCACGGTGCGCGGGGGTGCTTCTGGTCTGTTCGGGGTTTCGTTCTGGGGCATCTGCAAGGACCGGTGGTTTCCTGAGGGGAGAAGTCAGTTTCTTGTACCATGTTTCTCTGCCGGGGGGAACAGAAATGAGCGGGAAGCTCAGAGCAGACCCTGCTCGACGAAGCTCAGGTAGCTGCCGTCGCCGATGATGATGTGGTCGAGGACGCGGATGCCGAGGAGGTCGCCACCCTCCTTGAGCCGGCGGGTGATCTCCCGGTCCTCCCGGCTGGGGGTGGGGTCGCCGGAGGGGTGGTTGTGCACCAGGATGACGGCCGCGGCCGATTCCCTCACCGCCGGCTTGAAAACCTCCCGGGGGTGGACGATGCTCTGGTTGAGGGACCCTTCCGAGACCTGTTCCTCGCGGATGATGCGGTTCTTGCCGTCCAGGAGCAGGATGAGGAAATACTCCTTGAGCCGGTCGCGGAAGCGGTAGTGGAAATGGTTGAAGACCTGCAGCGGCGACGTGAACCGCTCCAGGTCTTCCAGGCGGTCGGTCTGCATCCGGTTGGCCAGGGTCAGCGCAGCCAGGATCGATGCCGCCTTGGCCGGGCCGGTCCCCTTGACGGTGCACAGTTCGCCGAAGGTGGCGCAGGAGAGCTTGCGCAGGTCGCCGAAGGACTGCAGCATGCTCCGCCCCAGGTCGATGGCGCTCTGGCGCGATGCGTGGTCTCCGGTACGGATGATCAGCGCCAGCAGTTCTGCTTCGCTCAGGGTGTGAGCCCCCTGTTTCCGCAGCTTCTCCCGGGGACGTTCGTCTTCGGGCCACTCCTTTATCCCGCCGGTCATGGTCGCCCCCCTAGATCAGGAACAACAGCGCGGTGCCGACAATGAGCCGGTACCAGACGAAGGGGTAGAGGGAGTGGCGCTGCACCAGTTTCAGGAGCAGGGCGACACTGGCGTAGCCCAGCAGGGCGGAGGTGGCGACGCCGATCAGGAGCGGCGTCCCTTCCCCGGCGGGGGTCCCCGTTTTGACGAGGTGTCCGACCTTGAGCAGGGCCGCGCCGAACACGATGGGGAGGGAGAGGAGAAAGGAGAACCGGGCCGATGCCTCCCGGTTGTAGCCGAGGAGAAGGGCAGCGGTAATGGTTATCCCCGAGCGGGAAACCCCGGGGACCAGGGCAAGGCACTGGGCCAGGCCGATGACGATGGCCGCCTTCAGGTTGATCCGGTCGAGCTTCCACCGTTTCGGGCCGGTCGTGTCCGCAAAGGCGAGGAGCAGGCCGAAGGCGATCAGCAAGGTGCAGATGATGACCGGGTTGTGGCGGAACAGCTCTTCGATCGGCTCTTCCAGCTTTTTGCCGGCAATGGCGGCCGGTACGGTGCCGATGATGATGTACCAGGGGAGACGATTGCCCGGCGTGTGCAACCCCTTGCCCCCGATGCTGGCGATGAAGTTGAAGGTCAGGTCGAATATGTCGCGCCAGAAGTAGAGGCCGATGGCGATCAGGGTGCCGAGGTGCAGGGCGACGTCGAAGGTCAGCCCCGACTCGGGCCAGCCGAAGATCCGGGGGATGAGGATGAGGTGGGCCGAACTGCTGATCGGCAGTATTTCCGTGAGTCCCTGCAGGGAGCCGAGCAGCAGGGCATGGAGATTGTTCATGACGAGACCTCCTCGGTGGTCAAACGTCAGCACGATAAGGTAAGACGCGTGGAAAGGCAAGCAAAAGCAGGGGGTCCCCCTGCCCCGCGGTTCCGAGGAAATATTTTCACTATAACGGCAGGGGAAAGCGTGCTATAGGTTACGGGTTTGTTGCCACCATTCGCTGGCACGTGACGGCAGAGGAGGGTTTACATGTTCGGTCTTATCCCCAAGGACGAGAAGTTTTTCGAGATGTTTCGCGAAATGGCCCACAATACGATTCTCGGTGCCCAGGAGCTGAAGAGCATGCTCGATCATTTCGAGGATCCGGCAGCCAGCCAGAAACGGATCAAGGATCTGGAGCACCGGGGGGATGCCCTCACCCATGACATCATCAAGAAGCTGAACAAGAGCTTCATCACCCCCTTCGACCGGGAGGATATCTACTCCCTCGCCTCCAAGATGGACGACATCATGGACCTGATCGATGCCTCGTCCCAGCGGTTTGTCATGTACAACGTGGAGAAGCCGACCCCCGAGGCCAAGCAGCTCGCCTTCATCATCCTCCAGTCATGCCAGGTGATCGCCAAGGCCGTTTCGCTTCTCGGCGGCAAGCATGAGCCGATCGCCGAGTACTGCGTCCAGGTGAACGCCCTGGAGAACGAGGCGGACCGGGTCTGCCGCGAGGCGGTCAGCCGCCTGTTCGACGAGGAGAAGGACCCGATCCAGCTGATCAAGTGGAAGGAGATCTACGAGACCCTGGAGAAGGCGACGGACAAGTGCGAGGACGTTGCCAACATCATGGAGAGCGTGGTGGTAAAAAATGCCTGATGCGCCCCGGGTTGGTCCGGGGCAGGATGGCTGCGGTACGGGAAGAAAGTGGAAAGGCGGGGAACCCCCCGCCTTTTTTCATTCCTCCAGCTCCTCGCCGGTCTCCTCCATCTCCCTGGTCAACTCCTCCAGGGCCTCGTCCCGTTTCCTGAACCTGACGATCAGCCAGTAGCAGATGAAATAGCCGGCAATGGCAAGCACGAAGCCGAGAACCGATGAGCCGAGAATGAGCGATGTGGCATACTTCTTCAGGCTGGCCCATTCCAGGCTCCTGAAGGTGATCTCCGTCGCCGGCCGGCCGCGAAGCACCCTCCCGATCTTGTAGCTGAGACCGAGGGCCGGGATGACGGTGAACGGTGTGTTGACCCAGGCGCCGGTGATGCAGGTCAGCTTGTTCAGCCTGAAGATGAAGGCGGCGGCAATGGCCAGGGGGGTGTGCAGCCCGAAGAACGGGGTGAAGCTGATGAAGACACCGACGGCAAAGCCGGCGGCGATGTGGCGGGGGTGGCTGTCCAGGGAGAGGATCTTCTTGAAGCGGGTTTTCCAGGACTCGATGTTGATCAAGCGCTCTCCCCCTGTGCGAGTGAATGGCCAGTCTAGTTGCAGCGCCCCCCTTTGTCAAATTCAATCGACAGAAGTTGCGCACGCCCCAACTGCTGATATGGTAAATAAGCAGCCGTGAAATCTTGACATTCAAAAAAACATATATATAATTTGTTGTATATTTGCGACAGGGAGGATGATGTGCGCACAACACTCGTAACCGTGATGCTTTTCAGCTCTCTGTGGCCACAGGTCGTGGGGGGCGCGGCGGCTCCGGTGAGCATGAGGGAGGCTGTCGGCATGGCGCTGGCCAACAGCCACCTGCTGAAGGCCGCGGAGCAGGAGAAGAGCGCCGTCGACTCCGGGGTGGACGCCGGTCGGGCCCGCTATCTGCCGAGGCTCGTGCTGGAAGAGGGGGCCACGTATAGCAACTCTCCGACAAAGGCATTCATGATGCAGCTTGACGAGGGGCGCTTCACCCTGGCCGGGGACCTCAACCATCCCGCCACTACCGGCGATTTCCGCACGTCCCTGACCATGGAGCAGCCGCTGTTCGACCTGCGCATCAGCGACGGCCTCGCCCTGGCGAGGGTGGAGCAGGAGCGTGCCGCCACCACCCTGGAGCAGCGGCGCGAAGAGGTTGCCTTCAGAACGGTGACCGCCTACCTCGAACTGCAGAAGGCGACGGTTCAGCTGCAGCTTGCGACCGAAGCGGTTGCCGATGCCCGTGAACACCAGCGCCTTGCCATGGTGCGCAGCGGGGCCGGCGTGGGGCTCCGCTCCGACGAGCTGAGGGCGCGGACCTTTGTTTCGGAGATGGAGCAGCAGCTGATCAGCGCCGGCAACAACCGGGAGATCGCCCGGCTGCGGCTTGCCCGGGTCATCGGCATCGATGCCGGTGAGCTGCCGGAGATCCGGGGTGACTTCCGCTCGCCGGCGCAGCTGCAGACCCAGGGGGAGATGGTCGCCAGGGGGCTGGTCGCCCGCCCGGCGCTCCAGGGGATGGCCAAGGGGGTAGAGGGTGCCGACATAGCCCTGGACGCGGCCGGCCATGCCTGGCTGCCGACACTGTACGCCATGGCGGGGTACCAGATGAATGACCGGGATATCCCCTTCAGCCGTGACAATGACTCCTGGGTCGTCGGGGCGACCCTTCGCTGGGAGCTGTTCGACGGCGGCCTGCGGCAGAGCGGCCGCGAGCGTGCCGCTGCCCTGGCCGGGGCGGCGCGGGAGCATCTGCGTGAACAGACGAACGAGACGGCGCTGCAGATAGCCGAAAGTTACCTGCGCCGGGAGGAGCTCGGCAAGCGGCTGGAGGTGGCACGGCATGCCCAGCTGGAGGCGGAAGAGGGGGTACGGCTGATCAGGAGGCGCTACGAGAACTCCATCTCCCTGCTGGTGGAGCTGCTCGATGCCCAGACCGCCGTGAACCGCGCCCGAACGGACGTCGCCGTCCTGGAAGCCGATTATGCCGCTGCCTGGGCCAGGCTGCAGTATGCGGCGGGAACACTCCTGAAGGAGATCGCACCATGAAAAACGTACTGTACCTGCTCCTGCTCCTCGTTGGTATCGCTTCCGGATGCAGCGGCAGGAAGGGGGAGCAGCCCGGCGGAAGCGGAACGGCGGCGCCGGTTGTCAAGGGGGTTGTCGTCTCGGAGGTCGCACCGGCCTCCCTGGAGCAGACCATCGAACTGTCAGGCACGGTGCGGGCGCGGACAAGCGCCGCGGTGGCTGCCAGGGTTGCGGGGAGCATAACCCTCCTCCGCGTGCGTGAAGGCGACAGGGTGAAAAAGGGTGAGCTGCTGGCAAAGCTGGAGGCCCAGGAGAACCAGGCCTCTGCGGCGGCATCCCTGGCCGGCATCGACGACGCGCGGCGCGCCCTCGACGAGGCGGTCGCCCGGAAGAAACTGGCGGATGTCACCTTCGACCGCTACCAGCGGCTCTTCGACGAGCAGGCCGTGACCCGGCAGGAGTTCGACCTCAAACAGACGGAAAAGGAGCTCGCCGCCCAGGGGGTCGCCCGGGCCGAGGCCAGGGTGAAGCAGGCCCAGGAGCTCTCCCGGGGCGCCGGGGCGGTCGCCGACTACACGCGGATCATTGCCCCCCTCTCCGGGGTTGTGACGGCGAAGCACGCTGACCTGGGGAGCTCGGTCTTCCCCTCCCAGCCGATCTTCACCATCGAGGACGAGGGGAGCTACCTGCTGGAGCTCGCCATCCCTGAATCCCTGATGCCCAGGGTGAAGACGGGGATGAAGGTCCGGGTTGTCCTCGATGCCGTTCCCGGCAGTTTCACCCTGCCGGTGGGTGAGATCGTCCCGGCCGCCGACCCGGTCAGCCGGACGTTCACCGCCAAGATCCCCCTTGCGGTGAAAGGGCTCAAGTCGGGGATGTTCGGCCGGGCGGAAATCCCCCTGGGGACGGCTGCCAGTGTCGTCGTGGTGCCCAAATCGGCGGTCGTGGAGCGGGGCGCCCTTACCTCCGTCTGGGTGGTCGACAGGGAGAACGTCGCCCGGATGCGGCTGGTGCGGGTCGGCAAAGGCAGCGGCGACAGGGTCGAGGTCCTCTCGGGGCTGTCCGGCGGGGAACGGATCATCACCTCCGGCACGGAGAAGATGAGCGAAGGGGCAAAGGTGGAGTAGCATGGAACGACTCGGTTTTGCCGGCAGGATAGCCCGGGCCTTCATCGACTCCCGGTTGACGCCGCTCATTGTCATCGCCGCGCTGCTCCTCGGGCTCTATGCGGTGAAGATGACCCCCCGGGAAGAGGAGCCCCAGATCAGCGTGCCGATGGTGGACATCTATCTCCCCCTCCCCGGCTCCTCGCCGGCGGAGGTCCAGGAGCGGGTGGTCAAGCCCTTCGAGGCCAGGCTGTGGGAGATCAAGGGGGTCGAGTACCTCTACTCCATGAGTCGCCCGGGGGTGGGGATCATCACGGTCCGGTTCCTGGTGGGGCAGAACATGGAGGAGTCCCTGGTCAAGCTCTACAACAAGGTCATGAGCAACCGGACGCTCCTCCCGCCGGGGGCCGGGGAGCCGCTGGTCTCGCCCCGCTCCATCGACGACGTGCCGATCCTGGCCCTGACCCTCTGGTCGGAGCGCTACGACCATGCCACCCTCCGGGCCGTGGCCCTGGAGGTCGCCGACGAACTGAAGAAGAGCGAGAACAGCGCCGAAACGGTGGTCAAGGGGGGGCTCTCCCGCCAGGTACGGGTGACCCTCGACGCGCCGCGCCTGGCGGCCTACTGGCTCTCCCCACTCCAGATCGCCGGTGCCCTGCAGAAGGGTAATGTCAACCTCTCCTCGGGGAGCTTCTCCGCCGGCAACAGGGAGATGCTGGTAGAGACGGGGGGGCTCCTGGAGAGCGCCGAGGGGGTGGGTCGGCTCGTGGTCGGGGTGTACAACGGCCGCCCGGTCTACCTCTCCGACGTGGCCCGGATCACCGACGGGCCGAGCGAGCCGGAGCAGTACGTCTTCATGGGGCTGGGCCCGGGGGCTCACGGGCCACGGCTCAACCCGAAGGCCGATTACCCGGCGGTGACGGTCTCCGTGGCCAAGCGCACGGGGGCCAACGCCACCTGGGTGGCCGAAGACCTGGTGAAGAAGGTCGAAAGCCTCAAGGGAAAGGTGATCCCCTCCGACGTGCAGGTGACGGTGACCCGCAACTACGGCGAGACCGCCCGGGAGAAGAACAACGAACTCCTCTTCCACATGTTCCTGGCGGCCATCTCCGTCACCATCCTCATCGCCCTGTTCATGGGGTGGCGCGCCGGGGCGGTGGCGGCCATCGCCATCCCGGTGACCCTGGCCCTCACCATGCTGATCTTCTACCTGATCGGCTACACCCTCAACCGGATCACCCTCTTCGCCCTGATCTTCTCCATCGGCATCCTGGTGGACGACGCCATCGTCGTGGTGGAGAACATCCACCGCTACTTCACCACCACCGTGCTGCAGCCCCTGCAGGCTGCGATCCGGGCGGTGGACGAGATCGGCAACCCGACAGTGCTGGCGACCTTCGCGGTCATCGCCTCCATCCTCCCCATGGGGTTCGTCGGCGGCCTGATGGGACCCTACATGCGCCCGATCCCGGTGGGGGCGAGCATGGCCATGCTCTTCTCCATGCTCATCGCCTTCATCGTCACCCCCTACTTCGCCTTCCGCTTCATGAAAGGCGAGTCCCACCACGGCTCGAGCGCGGAGCCGGAAGACTCCCGCCTGACCGCCTTTTACCGGAAGTGGATGGGGAGGCTGATCCACGAGAAAAGGCTCCGGTACGGCTTCCTTGCCGCCGTGGTGATCCTGCTCCTCCTCTCCTGTTCCCTGATCCTCTTCCAGGGGGTGACCGTGAAGATGCTCCCCTTCGACAACAAGAACGAGCTGCAGGTCATCGTCGATGCCCCGGACGGCACCCCCCTGGAGCAGACCGCCCGGATGGTCCGGGAGATGGGGGATGCCCTGCGGAGCGTCCCCGAGGTGACGGACTTCCAGATGTACGTCGGCACCAGCGCGCCGTTCAACTTCAACGGCCTGGTGCGCCACTACTACCTGCGCAAGGGAAGCAACCTGGCCGACATCCAGGTCAACCTCCTCCACAAGGAGGAGCGCAGGGACCAGTCCCACGACATCGCCAAGCGGATCAGGCCGCTGGTGAAGAGGGTGGCCGACCGGTACGGCGCCCGGGTCAAGGTGGCGGAGATCCCCCCCGGCCCGCCGGTGCTCGCCACCCTGGTGGCGGAGATCTACGGTCCTGATGACAGTGCCCGGGCCGGCGTTGCCGCCAGGGTGAAGGAGATCCTGGCCAGGACCGCCGGCATCGTGGACGTGGACTGGTACCGGGAGGATGACCAGCAGAAGACCTCCTTTGTCGTGGACCGGGAAAAGGCGGCGCTCTCCGGGGTGGCGGTCGAGGACGTTGCCCGCACCCTGGCCCTGGCCCTGGGGGGTGAGGATGTGGGGCTGCTCCACCTGGCGAAGGAGAAGGAGCCGGTGGTCATCAACCTGCGGCTCCCCGCCGGCCAGCGCAGCTCCCTGGCCGACCTGGCGACGGTCAACGTCGGCGGCGCCAGGGGACCGGTCCCCCTCTCCCAGCTGGTACGCCAGGTCACCGGCAGCGGCGACAAGACCCTCTACCGGAAGAACCTGAAAAACGTCGTCTACGTCACTGCCGACGTGGCCGGGCAGATCGAGGCGCCGGTCTATGCCATCCTCAAGGTCCGCAAGGAGATCGCCTCCCTCCCCACCCCCGACGGCACGAAGATAGAGGTCCTGGCCTCCCGCCAGCCCTGGTCCGAGGAGCACATGGGGATGAAGTGGGACGGGGAGTGGCACATCACCTACGAGGTGTTCCGGGACCTGGGGATCGCCTTCGCCGCGGTCATGGTGCTGATCTACATCCTGGTGGTGGCCTGGTTCAAGGACTTCACCACCCCGCTGGTGATCATGGCCCCCATCCCCCTGACCCTGATCGGCATCCTGCCGGGGCATGCCGCGTTCGGCGCTTTCTTTACCGCCACCTCCATGATAGGATTCATCGCCCTGGCGGGGATCATCGTGCGTAACTCCATCATCCTCATCGACTTCGCCGAGATGAAGCGGAGGGAGGGGATGCCCCTGGACGAGGCGATCATCGAGGCCGGCGCGGTCCGCTTCCGTCCCATGCTGCTCACCGCGGCGGCGGTGGTCGTGGGGAGCTTCGTCATCGTCTTCGACCCGATCTTCCAGGGGCTGGCGATTGCCATGATGTGCGGCGAGATCGCCTCCACCACCCTGTCGCGGGTGACGATACCGATTTTGTACTATCTCGTGCAGTCATGGAAGGAGCGGCACCAGGTGGGAACCACGAAGGGGGAAGAAGCGTCTGCGGAGTCGTGAGAGGCATTCCCCACGGTACATGCCGGCTGAGGGTAACCCCTCCTGTCCTCCCCTTACCTAAGGGGAGGGACGCCCGTTTCAGTTGCGGTGGAGATCAGGCGGGATTTCCCGCCTGGTCCCCCCTCTTAGGTTAAGAGGGGGACAGGGGGAGTTAGGTATGTAACAAGATGGTGCATGTTGTGCTAAGAACAACTGCCGGGAGATGGCCGGCCCGAAGGCCGGGTAAAAGGAGAGTAAATGTTCTGGAACAAGAAGAAGCAGCCGTCGCTGGACGGGATGGAGATTGCCGAACAGTGCCGGCTGGAGGCCGAGGCGCTCTACCGTTCGGGGAAGTATCACTGCGCCGAGGCGGTGCTGGAGACGATGCGGCGGCACTTTGCGCCCGATGCCCCGGAAGGGGTGGTGGCGTCGGTGAGCGGTTTCGGCGGGGGATCGGGGTCGGGGTGCATCTGCGGCGCGGTTGCCGCCGGTACCGTGGCCCTGGGGATGGTCCTGGGGGACAAGAAGGCGACCAGCCACATGACCAAGGAGCTCCACGCCTGGTTCAAGGAGAAGTACGGCGCCACCTGTTGCAGGGTCATCAGGGCGGAGAACGACAAGGGGATCTGCCCCCTGCTGACCGGCGAGGTGGCCGGCAAGATCGCGGAGATGCTGGGGCGGCAGTAACGGGCTGCCTGCACAGGTTTCGACGAAGAGAGGCGGCCAATAGGCCGCCTCTTTCACTCTCTCCTACCCGGTACGGATCAGCCGGTCCGGACCCTTACCGCCTCATGGGTTCTCCCCCCCCGCGTGGTTGCGGGGCCTGTGCCCCACGTCTCCCCTCCAGCTCCGCAAGCTTGTGCTCCATCGCCTTCCCCGCGGCCATCCGGGGATTGGACGGCGATTCCCCCTCCTCCTTCTCCCGTGCCCTGATCGTCTCCCGGGCCATCTCGAAGGCCCCGGTGAAGGAGCGGGTCCTCCGCAGCGCCTCGTCGAAATACGCCCTGCCGAACCAGGTGAAGTCGGCGCCGTTCTGGCAGCCGAACGACTCGTGGGTCGCGTCGGACGCGGTCATGATCAGGGTCTGGTCATCTGCGAGGGGTTCGACGTACGTGCCGGAGAAACAGGCGGACACGACGATCACCCGCCATTTGATGCCCGCCTCCGCCAGCATGTCCCGCAGCTTCTCCGGGGTGACCTGTGCCAGCTCCAGGGGACCGTTCTCCACCGCCAGCTCTCCGTTGGCCGAGCCGTGGGAGGTGAGGAAGAGAAAGAGGATGTCCTCGTCCCGGTCCATCACCTCGCCGACCCGCCGCAGCGCCCGGGAGAGGTTGGAGACGGTGGCGAAGGGGTGGTCACGTGCCGTATCGGGGTTGTTGACCATGGCGAGGGACCGTCCGGCCGTGCCGAAGCGGCCGGCAAACAGCCGCTCCACCGACAGGAGCTCCCGCATGAAGACCCCCTGCCCGCCATCCCCGGCGAACCCGACGAAATAGATGTCCGGCACCCCGGGGCGCCCCGGCAGGAGCCGGTCGAGCGCCTCCTGCATCAGCCGGGGCTGGGCATCCAGCACCTCCTCGGTCAGTCTCAGCTCCTCCCCTTCACCCTGCGTAGCCGTCCAGAGGTCGCCGCGGGGCAGGAGTGCCAGCGGGGGGACCACCAGTGCCAGGAACAGGGCCAGGGACGCTGCGCGCCGCCCCGGGCGGGCCGGGCCGAGCCGGGCGAGGAACAGCAGTGCCGCTCCCCCCCACCAGAGGAAGAAGCGGTAGTACAGGGGAGCATCCAGGAACCAGGCCGGCAGGTGAAGCCATCCCGACTGCACCGCCCCCTCGAGAGCGGCATGCAGGGCTTCCAGTACCAGGCTTACGGAGAGGAGGGCCACCGGGACCGTCGTGACGAGCCCGGGACGGGCCAGGAGCCGCGCCGCCCCCAGGCCGCAGAGGAGGAAGAGGGGGATGTGGAGGAAGAACGAGGCCAGGGACGAGGGGGCGAAGCCCCCGCCGCCGCCGGTGAGGAGCCACGAGGCCAGGAGATTGAGGGCCGGGTCGGCCACGGCGAGCAGGACCAGGTCCCGGGGGAGCGCGGCAAACGCCTCCGCCTCGGTCCTGCGCAGCAGGGCAAGCCGGCCGGCAGCCCGGAGGTTGCGCAGGAAGCTCCGCATCAGCGACGCGGGCGCCGGCTCCGGCAGTCGGTGCGGCGATGGTTCCTGCTCTCTGTGGGACAGTGTCTCTTCAGCCATGAGCCGCCATCATAGCACGGCTGGCGGCGCTGGGAAAGGGTGGGAGAGGGGAGGAGGCGGGGGTGCTTCTGTTAACGTCATAAGCCTGACCGGCCGGGTTCTTAGGGCCGGTCTTGGCGCTGGTTGAAAGCCACTGTTTTCCTACCACTTCGACTGTCATTCGCATTTTCGGCGGCAACTTCAGTGAGAGGTTTTAACTCGTCTTTTTCCATCGCACAAAACCTCTTCTTTTCAACCCTCTGGCAGAACCGCATTGGACCTGGTTTTTCATGTGTTAAAATTGTCTTTTCACTCTTCACGGTTCTTCAAATCGCCTTTTTCAGCTTTTGACTTTTCAGTCTTTTTTAGGTTTTTTCTTGAAGTAAACAGCTAGAAAGGCAAGGCCAATTACTATCAAGCCAATGCCTACTTCAACGTTGTATCCAGTAAAGTCGACATATGCCCCTCTGAAATAGTAAATGGGCTGAAATATTGTTTGTATTCCCACTAAGAGCCATAGCAAACCGGCTGGTATCAGTATTGATTTCGTTATTGGAGATTTGCTGTCATCTATGGGAATTTTTATCTTCGGTATCTTCATTCTTTTCTTCATGCCTTTCAACTAGTTATTGGCCAGTTTCCGTATATGAGTAATATATTGCCAATATACGTAACTTATTACCTATATCGGTAGTTTCTGCTCATCGATAGGCAACCGGCTGAAATCAGGATGTTTCCGCCGTGGGAATCGTCCGGAACTATACGAAGAAATCCAGCATCTGTAAAGTTGTTTAATTAGTTTTTGTGGAGGTAAAAGGGCGGGAGAAAGAGGGGGGAGGGGTGCCGGGTACGAACGGAAACGAGAGGCGCTCACAGGGGGTGAGGCATTCCTTCGTGCGCCTTCGTGCCCTTCGTGGTTCCGCGCAGTGGCCTACAGCAGCACCAGGTTGTCCCGGTGGATGATCTCGTCGCCGTAGCGGAAGCCGAGGATCTCCTCGATCTCGCTGCTCCGGTGGCCGAGGATGAGGGAGATCTCCTCCCCTGCGTAGTCGGTGATCCCCCGGGCGAACTCGGTCCCCTCCGGGTCGCAGATCCGCACGCAGGCGCCGCGGACGAAGCTCCCCTCGACCGCGATGATTCCCGAGGGGAGCAGGCTCCTCCCCTCCCGGCGCAGCACGCTGCTGGCGCCGGCATCGACGGTCAGCCGCCCCTGGGGGCGGAGGGTGAAGGCGATCCAGTGCTTGCGGCTGGTGAGGCTCCGTGGCGCCGGCAGGACGAGGGTGCCCACATCCTCGCCCCCGAGCACCCTGGCGACGATCCCCCGGACCGTGCCGTTGGCGATGACCGTCGCGGCCCCCGATTTCCCGGCCTTCTTGGCCGCGGCCAGCTTGGTTGCCATGCCGCCGGTCCCCACGGTCGAGCCGCTCCCGCCGGCAGCCTTTTCCAGCTCCCTCGTCACCGCTTTCACGACGGTGATGAGCTTCGCCTCGGGGTTCTTCCTCGGGTCGGCATCGTAGAGGCCGTCGATGTCGGTCAGGACCACCAGGAGACGGGCGTCCACCAGGTTCGTCACGAGGGCTGAGAGGTTGTCGTTGTCCCCGAACTTGATCTCCTCCACCGCGACGGTGTCGTTTTCGTTGATGACCGGCACCACGCCGCACTCCAGCAGGGTCTCCAGGGTTGCCCGGGCATTGAGGTAGCGGGTCCGGTCTGCCAGGTCCCCCCGGGTGAGGAGGAGCTGGGCGACGTTGATGCCGTGGTCGGCAAAGGCATCTTCGTAGGCCCGCATGAGGCGGGACTGGCCGACTGCCGCGGCCGCCTGTTTCTGGGGGATGGTCTTCGGCCGGGTGGTGAGGCCGAGGGCTCCCCGGCCGGCGGCGATGGCGCCGGAGGTGACGAGGAGGACCTCGAGCCCCTTCGTCCGGGCAGTCGCCACCTGGGCGGCAAGGTCCGTGACGAAGGAGAGGTCCAGGTCCTGGTCGCCGCTGGTGAGGACCTGGCTGCCGATCTTGATGACGATCCGCTTGATCTCTTTCAGGGCGTTATGGCGGATTTCCATGGGATTCATCACTCTGTCCAGATGGTGGCGGCGATCTCGTCCAGGAGGGCCGGGATCCCCTCGCCGGTGGCCGCGGAAACGGGAAACACCTTCAGCCCCAGCCTGTCGAAGTAGGGGACGATCTCGGGGAGGAGCGCCTGCACGTCGGGGAGGTCCATCTTGTTGATCACGATGATCTGGGGCTTCTCCGCCAGCTCCGGGTTGAACAGGGCCAGCTCCCGGTTGAGGGTCTCGTAGTCGTCCAGGGGGTTGGAGTCGTGGGTACGGCACGGGTCGAGGAGGTGGAGGAGGATGCGGGTCCGCTCCACGTGGCGCAGGAAGCGGTGGCCGAGGCCGGCCCCCTCATGGGCCCCTTCGATGATCCCCGGGATGTCGGCCATGACGAAGGTGCGGTAGTTCTTGTACTCCACCACCCCCAGGTGGGGTACCAGGGTGGTGAAGGGGTAGTCCGCGATCTTCGGCCGGGCGGAGGAGACCCGGGTGATGAGGGACGACTTGCCGACGCTGGGGAAGCCGAGGAGCCCCACGTCGGCCATCAGCTTCAGCTCCAGGCGGATGACCCGCTCCTCTCCCGGTTCACCGGGCTGGGCGAACTTGGGCGCCTTGTTGGTGGAGGTGGCGAACCGGGCATTCCCCTGTCCGCCGCGCCCCCCCTTGAGGAGCACCACGCGCTGCTCCGGCTCGGCCATGTCGGCGAGGATCTCGCCGGTCTCCGCGTCCTTGACGATGGTCCCCAGGGGGACGGGGATGACCAGGTCATCGCCGCCGGCGCCGTGCCGGTCCTGGCCCATGCCGTGTTTCCCCCGCTCCGCCTTCTGGTGGGGGTGGAGCCGCAGGTCGTAGAGGGTGGACACCTGGCTCGACACCTCCAGGATCAGGTCCCCGCCTCTGCCGCCGTCGCCGCCGTTGGGGCCGCCGAAGGGGACGAATTTTTCCCGGCGGAAGGAGACGCAGCCGGCGCCGCCGTCCCCTGCCTTGGCATAGATTTTCACTTCATCGATAAAGCTCATGGCTACTCTTCTCTGGCTGCCCCTCCGTCTGCCGGGGGTGTGCCCCCCTGGCCGGAACGCCGGGCAGTAATAACGACAAAAGCCCGGAGTCGTTCAGACCCCAGGCTTCTGCCTGAATTGACGCGGTTGCGATGATCTAGTTTGCCGGGTAGACGGAAACCTTCTTCCGGTCGCGCCCCATCCGCTCGAATTTGACGATGCCGTCGATCAGGGCGAAGAGGGTGTAGTCCTTGCCGCAGCCGACGTTGGTGCCGGGGTGAATCGAGGTGCCGCGCTGACGGTAGATGATGTTGCCGGCTTTTACCGTTTCGCCGCCGAATTTTTTGCAGCCGAGTCGCTGACCGTCTGAATCACGGCCGTTCCGAGAGCTCCCGACCCCTTTCTTGTGTGCCATTTGAAATAACCTCCTGCCTATCGCCGGTTGCCATTGTATGGCGACCGGTCACGGCATGTTACGCGTTGATCTTTTCTATTTTGAGGACAGTTCTGAGTTGGCGGTGCCCGTTAAGCTTCCTGGAATTCTTCCGGCGCTTGGACTTGAAGACAAGGATCTTCTTGTCCTTCCCCTGCTCGACTATGGTGCCGACAACAGAGGCGCTGGGCACTAACGGTGTTCCGATTTTGACCGTATCGCCGCCAACCATCAGGACTTCCTCCAGCTTGATGGAATCACCCACCGCGCCTTCGATTTTCTCGACTTTCAGAAAGTCGCCTACGGAAACTTTGTACTGCTTCCCTCCGGTTTTAACTACTGCGTACATTGAGACTCACCACCTTTAACGATAAATTATGCAGAGCATGGAAAAATAACGTACTTTACTGCGGAAAGTCAAGGAGTTTTATTCAGCCGAGATCCACCATGATGTCGTCCCCCTGGAGCTGCAGGGGGAAAATTTTCAGGGTGAACTCCGGGTGGTCCAGGCAGGCGCCGGTTTTCAGATTGAAGCGGTAGCCGTGGCGGGGACAGGAGAGGTGGCCGTCCTTGACGATGCCGGCCTGCAACGGCGAACCCTGGTGGGGGCAGTCGTTCTCGCAGGCGAAGATCTCCCCCTTGACGTTGATCAGCAGGATCTCCCTCCCTTCGACCGTGACGACTTTCTTGCCGAAATTCGGCACTTCCGAGACTTTAGCGGCAAAGATCATGAACGTCTGCCTCCTTACGCTGGATTGATGCTGACGAGGTGGGCCGCCTGTTCCGCCCGTTGCCGGGCTTCGTCGGTGCCGGCACCCAGTGCCAGGGCGACCCCCATGCGGCGGCCGGGGCGGGTATCGGGTTTGCCGAAGAGACGCAGCTTGCACTCCGGCACCTGGAGCGCCTTGGTCAGTCCGGTAAAGGTCACGTCAGGCAGGGAAGATTCCGCCAGGATGACGTGGGAGGCGGCGGGCGCCAGGTTGACCACCGCCGGTACCGGCAGTCCGAGGATGGCCCGTACGTGCAGCTCGAATTCGGACATGTTCTGGGAGACCATGGTCACCATGCCGGTATCGTGGGGGCGGGGAGAAACTTCACTGAACCAGACCCGCTCACCCTTGATGAACAGCTCGACCCCGAAGATGCCGCGCCCGCCCAGGGCATCGGTCACCGCTCCGGCCTGCCTCTGTGCCTCGGCCAGGGCGGTTTCGGTCATGGCCATCGGCTGCCACGATTCGTGGTAGTCTCCCTTGATCTGCACGTGGCCGATGGGGGGACAGAAGGTGGTGCCCCCGGCGTGACGGACCGTGAGCAGGGTGATCTCGTAGTCGAAGGGGATGAACTCCTCTATGATCACCGTATCGGAGGCACCGCGGGCACCTTCAAGTGCATAGGTCCAGGCAGCCTCGATGTCGCTTGCATCTTTGACCACGCTCTGCCCCTTGCCGGAAGAGCTCATGATCGGCTTGACGACGCAGGGGAGACCGATGGCGTCTACGGAACTGCGGAACTCGTCCAGGGAGGTGGCGAAGCGGTAGGCGGCGGTGGGCAGTCCCAGCTCCTCGGCGGCCAGCCGCCGGATCCCCTCCCGGTTCATCGTCAGGTTGGTGGCCCTGGCCGTGGGGATGACCGTGAACCCTTCCTCCTCGAGCTCCCGGAGGAACGGGGTATCGATCGCCTCGATCTCCGGGACGATGAAGTGGGGGCGCTCCTGGCGGATGACCCGCTCCAGCTGCGTCCGGTCGAGCATGTTGATCACGTGGCTCCGGTGGGCCACCTGCATGGCCGGGGCATCGGCATAACGATCCACGGCGATCACTTCCACACCGAGGCGCTGGGCTTCGATGACCACTTCCTTGCCCAGTTCCCCGGATCCGAGCAGGAGGATTTTCGTGGCAGAGTTCTTGAGGGGGGTTCCAATCATTGTTTTTCCCTTGTCTTGATTACGTCGGAAGCCAACTGAATCACGATTTTTCGCAAGGTCAAGGCGGCCAAGGGATGACGCGGAGACGTAGCAGCGCTACGTCGCACAAGGAATCCCGCAGGCCAACGCCGAGATTGCGGAAAAGCGTGGTTCAGCTGATGGCGATCTCGAACTGCTCCTGGTGAAACCCCGGCTTCGCCCTCACCGTGATCCTCTTCTTGAACTTCTTCTCCAGCTCCTCCAGCCCGCGCCGCTCCTCGTCGTAGAGGAGGTCGGCCACCTGGGGGTGGACGGTCAGGGTCGCCTTGGTGCCGCGGATGTCCAGCATCTCCCGGCGGAGTTCGCGGAAGATCTCGTAGCAGACCGTGGTCTTTGATTTGACGTAGCCGCGCCCTTCACAGTAGGGGCACGGTTCGCACATCATCCGGCCGATGCTCTCCCGCACCCGTTTCCTGGTCATCTCCACCAGGCCGAGCTCGGAGATCTTCAGGATGTTGGTCTTGGACTTGTCGCTCTTCAGGGCCTCTTCCAGGGCACCGAAGACCTTGTCCCGGTTGACCTCCTTCTCCATGTCGATGAAGTCGATGATGATGATGCCGCCGATGTTGCGCAGGCGGAGCTGGTAGGCGATCTCCTTCACGGCCTCCAGGTTGGTCTTGAGGATGGTGTCCTCCAGGTTGTGCTTCCCCACGTAGCGGCCGGTGTTGACGTCGATGGCGGTCAGCGCCTCGGTCTGCTCGATGATGATGTACCCGCCGCTCTTCAGCCAGACCTTGCGCCCCAGGGCCCGGCTGATCTCCACCTCCAGGCCGTAGTGGTCGAACATCGGCTCCTCGTCGTCGTAGAGCTCTATGGAGTACTTCATCTTCGGCATGAAGGTGGTGATGAACTGGACGATCCGGTCGTACTCCGGCTTGGAGTCGACGACGATCCGGTCGACGGATTCGGTGAGGATGTCCCGCACGACCTTCTGGGTCATGTCCAGGTCCGAGTGGATCAGCATGGGGGGGTGCCCCTTGTCCTTCTTCTTGGCGATCTCCTCCCAGAGCTTGATGAGGTACTTCATGTCGGCAAGGAGGTCCTCCTCACTCTTCCCCTCGGAGACGGTCCTGACGATGAAACCGCTCCCGGCGGGCTTGATCCGCTCGACGATCTCCTTGAGCCGTTCCCGCTCCTCCTCGTCCTCGATCCTCCGGGAGATCCCCACGTGGTCCACTGTCGGCATGTAGACAAGGTGGCGGCCGGGGAGGGAGATGTGGGCCGTGATCCGTGCCCCCTTGGTGCCGATGGGCTCCTTGGAGATCTGCACCAGGAGCTCCTGCCCCTCCTGGAGCAGCTCCTCGATGGGGTGCATCGGGTGCATGTCCGGCGCTTCCCCTTCGCCATCCTCGCCCTTCTTGCCGTTCCCCCCCTCCATGAAGGATTCGAACTCCTCCAGCGGGTCGAAGACATCGGCGACATAGAGGAAGGCCGCCTTTTCCAGGCCGATATCCACGAAGGCCGCCTGCATGCCGGGGAGGACCCGGACGACCCGCCCCTTGTAGATGTTCCCCACGATCCCCTTGACTTTCGTCCGCTCGATGTAGAGTTCGGCGATGGTGCCGTTCTCGATCAGGGCGACGCGGGTTTCGTGGGAGGTGGTGTTGATGACCAGCTCATTCGCCATGTTAGCTCCCGGGGAACGCGGCTTTTCCGCCCTGGCTGCGTAAGTCTGCGGGTTCGCTTGTGCGGCGTAGCGCTGCTACGCCTCCGCGCTCTCCCTTGACAGCCTCGCCAGGACGAGAAATCCACGTTCCCAGGAGAGTTTTGTCGCGAAACAGGACTGCAGGTATCATCTGTCCTGATCGCACTGAAAACTCTCCTCTGTCACTGAAATTAAATTATATAGGAAAAGATGAATCTTTAAACAGCACGTCGAGCTTTTCGATGCGGCAGTCGCGCAGGTCGTCCAGGGTGAGGCCGGTTATGGCCGCCACGTACTCCAGGGGCTTGGCCCTGTCGATGACCAGTTCAAGGCTGTTGGTGCCGGCAGTGGCCGACTGCAGCCCTGCGCGCAGGTCGAACTCCTGCTCTCCCCCCTTTTTGGCACGGTGATAGGGGTAGCTGGCGAGGGCAAGAAAGCCGGCGACCAGGCTTTCAAGGGGGAGGCGGATCCCCTCCGGCAGGGAGACCCGGTAGCGGACCGCCGCCATGATGACGGAGAGGGAGTCGCTCCTCAGCGGGATCTCCCGCGCCTCGAGCACCGTCATCCCGTCCGGCAGGACGGCATTGAGGGCCGCCTGGGCCGCCTCGGCGCCGAAGCCCGCCGCAACCTCCATGTCAAGATACTCGGCGTGGGATTCTACACCGACGGAGAGGGCGGTTGCAAACGAGAATTTCGGATGGGGGTGAAATCCCTGGGAAAAACGGATGGGGATTCCTGCCCGCCCCACGGCACGGGTGAAGAGGGTGATCATCTCCAGGTGGCTCAGGTAGCGCATGGCGCCGGTCTTGGTGAAACGGATCCTGATCCGGCCGGTCTCCCCGTGCTCCTCGCCGTTCCCGGGGTGGGGGAGTTCGGGCACCTGCTCCTGGGGCACGGTATGCATCCGGATCTCGTTGAAGTTGCAGACGCCGCAGGCGGAGCAGGCTCCGGTGCGGCAGTCGGCGGTCAGTGCCCCGTCGAAGGCCAGTGCCCGCTCCTTGAGGAGAAATGCCTTCGTGACCCCACCGTCCAGGTGATCCCAGGGGAGGACCTCGTCCAGCTCCCGGCGGCGCAGGTAGAAGCGCGGGTCGATACCGACGGCGGCAAAGGCCTTCTGCCAGGCGCTGAAGCTGAAATGGTCGCCCCAGCTGTCGAAGCGGCAGCCGAGGCGGAGCGCCTCCACGAGCACCTTCCCCAGCCTGCGGTCGCCCCGGGCGAAGGTCCCCTCGATGACGGAGAGTGGTGCGTCATGCCATTTGAAGTTCAGCTTCTTACGCTTCAGTTCAGTGCGCAGGTGCTCCTGCTTGGTGAGGATCTCCTCGTAGCTGATCTGTGGTTCCCATTGGAACGGCGTGTGGGCCTTGGGGACGAAGCTGGAGACCGAGACGTTCACTTCCCCCCCGTTGCCGCTGAGCCTCCCCTCGGTCTTCACCCGCCGGGCAAGGTCGATGATGGCATCGACGTCATCCATGGTCTCGGTGGGGAGGCCGATCATGAAGTAGAGCTTGATCAGGCGCCAGCCGGCGCCGTAGGCGGTCCGGGCATCCCTCAGCAGGGCTTCCTCGCTGATCCCCTTGTTGATGACCCGGCGCAGGCGCTCGCTTCCCGCTTCCGGTGCCAGGGTCAGGCCGGTCTTGCGGACTTTCCTGACCTCCTCGACCAGTTCGTCGTTCAGGGAGCCGACACGCAACGAGGGGAAGGAGACGGCGATCTTGCTGTCGGCATAACGCGCCATCAGCTCTTTCAACAGGGGGGTGAGGCAGCCGTAATCACCGGTGGCCAGGGAGAGGAGGGAGACCTCGTCATAGCCCGTGGCACGCAGCGTGCGGTCGATCGTCTCCAGGATGGTTAGGGGCGAACGCTCCCGTACCGGGCGATAGATGTAGCCGGCCTGGCAGAACCGGCACCCCCGGGTGCACCCCCGGCCGATCTCCATGCTCACCCGGTCGTGGACCGTCTTCATGAAGGGGATGACCGGCTTGTCGGGGTAGGGGGCTGATTCCAGGTCGCCGAGGAAGCGGCGGCGGACCGGCGCAAGATCCTCCCTGACCGGCGAGATCCGGTCGATGCGACCATCATCCTGGTAGTCGACCCGGTAGTCCGATGGCAGGTAGACCCCCGGTATGGTGGCAAGGTTCGCCAGGAGCTCTGCTTTGTCCCCCCCGGATCTTTTCCACGCCCTGTACGCGGTGGCAATCTCGAGGGCAGCCTCTTCACCGTCCCCCAGGAGGAAGGCATCGAAAAAGTCGGCCAGGGGCTCGGGGTTGTAGGCGCAGGGGCCGCCGGCGATCACCAGCGGCCAGTCGCCGGTGCGTTCCGTGGCGAGGAGCGGTATCCCTGACATGTCGAGCATGTTGAGGATGTTGGTGTAGGAGAGTTCGTGCTGGAGGGTGAAGCCCAGGATGTCGGTCCTGCCGAGGGGCGTGCCGCTTTCCAGGGTTGCGAGGGGAGAGGCGCTGGCGCGCAGCTGTGCCTCCCGGTCCGGCCAGGGAGCATAGGTCCGCTCGGCAGCCAGCCAGTCGCAGGCGTTGAGTATGCGGTACAGTATCTGGAACCCGAGGTGGCTCATCCCCACCTCGTAGACATCCGGGAAGGCAAGGGCAAATCGTACTTCCGGGTCATCCTTGCGGACGATCCCTATCTCCCCCCCCATGTAGCGGGCGGGTTTTTCCACATCCAGTAGCTGGTTCTGCGTCACAAAGCGCTCCTCAAAGAAAAAGCCACGACAAAGGTATCGTGGCGAAAAGCATACTAGCAGTTCTTGGGGCAGATGGCAACCCTGCTCCGGAAAGTGATACCGCAAATGAGGTAGATGGTGGCTGAAATGGGTCGATGGATCGGGTGCTCAGAATGCTGAGGTGCGGATGTGTAATATTAACTGCAATGATTACAGGCTGTTGTGATGGGCTAAGGTTTTTGGCACGACATCTGCTTATAGGAAAACAACTAATTAATTTTGCACTATGCAAAAAAAGGAGAAACAAAATGAAACAGATTATTGCTGCTCTCGTTGCCGTTGCTTTCGCTTCCGTATGCTTTGCTGCTGAGCCCGCTAAGAAAGAAGCTGCTCCGGCTGCTGCTGCTCCGGCTGCTGCTGCTCCGGCTGCTGAGAAGAAAGAAGAGAAGAAGCCGGCTAAGAAAGCCAAGAAAGCTAAGAAAGCCAAGAAAGCTGAGAAGAAAGCCGAAGAAGCTGCTCCTGCTGCTCCCGCTGCAGAGAAGAAGTAATTCGTTCTTCGCAGAACACGAAAAAAGCCGCATCCTCGGATGCGGCTTTTTTTTATGCATAACTAAAAAAATGAAAGTGATGCGGGTCGCTACTCGCTCTGCCAGACAAAGCGGGGCTCGATCCAGGGGTCGTAATACCCCGGGTACGCAATGAAAAAGGTTGCCAGTTCTCCTGCCCCGCTCACCGTTCTGACCAGTGCCATGCCGATGCCCTTGAACGGACCGACGACCGCACCCCGCAACCAGCCCCCCTCTTCGCCGGTGACATAGATCTGCTTGGGGATCTCTGCCCAGCCGGTCACCAGGTTTGCCGCGCCCCGTACCCCTTTAGCCGCCATGCTGTCGACGATGTCCTGGGACGACGCCGTGTCGATGTTCCGGTAAGCTCCCGCCGTCGCCGGGGCCGCTGCTGTCAGGCATGCCAGCAGCCCGGCAAGGATTGTCAGCAAAAAATTCCTGCCTGTCATGTTACTCTCCGGATTTCTGTTCGCTGCCTGCCTGGGGCGCGGAGGCTCCCACCCTGTCGCCACGAATATCTTCCCATCCTTCCCAGACATAGACCGGGTCAATCATCGGGTCATAGTAACCGGGTTGGGGCACCATGAAGAACACTGTCTCCGTTATGCCGATAAACCCACGGTAAAGGGCCATGGTGACCCCCTTGATCGGTCCGACCGCATAGCCTATGTTGCCATGATTACGAGTAGTTATGTACGTCTGTTTAGGGATTTCCGCAATGGCGGTCGTGAGGTTCGTCACCCCGCGGACGAGCTTGAAGGCCATCTTTTCGGTTATGGCTTCGGGCCTGGGCGCCTCGGTTGCACATGCCGGAGCAGAAACCAGGGTAACGATTAGGAGCGCGAGAATCACAGCGGGTCTCTTCATTGGTTACAGTTCTCCTCTGAGCCGGGGGAGGTGGTTGCGCCATGGGGCAACTTTTCATGTAACCTTTGTAACACAATATCTGCATAGTAGCAAGCGGGAGGGGGGCGGTGCGCCATCTGGCAGGGAGACAAAAAAGGGGAACGGTCATGGTGACCGTTCCCCCCTGTAACGTTTATGCCGCTATCGGCTCAGGCGCGCTTGGCGAGGTACGAGGCAACCCCTTCGGCCGTCGGCTTCATGGCTTCGTCACCCTCCTGCCAGTTTGCCGGGCAGACCTGGTCGCCGTGGGCTTCGACGAACTGGAGGGCGGTCAGCATTCTGACCGCTTCGTCCACGCTGCGGCCGAGGGGGAGGTCGTTGATGATGGCATGGCGGATAACCCCCTTGGTGTCGATGAGGAAGAGGCCGCGCAGGGCAACCGCGTCATTGAACAGAATGCCGTAGCTGCGGGCGATGTTCTTGTTGAGGTCAGCCACGAGGGGGTACTGGATAGCCCCGATACCACCGTCTTCCAGCTTGGTGTTTTTCCAGGCGAGGTGGGTGAACTTGGAGTCGACGGAAACGCCGATCACCTCGCAGTTCCTCTTCTTGAATTCGTCCAGCTTCTTGTTGAACGCAAGGATCTCGGAAGGGCAGACGAAGGTGAAGTCAAGGGGGTAGAAAAAGAGGACCACGTACTTCCCCTGGTAAGCTGACAGGGTGATCTGGCCGAAGCTGTTGTCCGGCATAACGGCGTCAGCAGTAAAATCAGGGGCTTGCTGGGTGACAAGGGTGCATACGCTCATGATGAAATCTCCTTGCTGGATTGGTAATGATAAATGCTGTAGAGAAAATACCAACCGGAAGCAGGGTTGTCAATCAAAAAAGATAAAAAAAGTCTTCTTGGTCTTATTTGCGGATTTCACCACTGACCGTCACGGTGATCTCATGGAACGGAATCTCCTTTCCCGATGCGGCAAGGGCTTGCCGGGCGGCCATGACGATACCGCCGCAGCAGGGTACTTCCATCTTCACGACGGTGATGCTTCTGATGGAGGAGACCCGGAAGAGCTCCGTCAGTTTCTGCAGGTAGAAGCTGTTGTCATCAAGCTTCGGGCAGCCGATCACCAGGGCCTTGCCCGCAAGGAAGTCCTTGTGGAAATCGGCATAGGCAAACGGTACGCAGTCCGCGGCAATGAGGAGATCGGCATCCTGGAAGTAGGGTGCGGAGGTCGGGACGAGGTGGAGTTGTACCGGCCACTGGCCGAGGCGGCTCTGGCGTGCTCCGGCCTCTTCGGTCCCGGCGCTCTGTGCCGGCCGTTCCAGGGTCATGGCGCGGGAGCCGGGGCAGCCGCCATGGCCATGGTGGGGGTGTGAG
>CALMBF010000049.1 GCA_937860145.1 uncultured Geobacter sp. | reverse complement strand
GTGGGTCAAAAAACACGCCTATGGTGGGTCAAAATTCAATGCCGATTGACAGTCTTGCACAGACGATCAATAGCAGTCGGGAATACCCACACACACCCCTCTACCCTGACCTTCTTGCGACGCTCCAGGATAGCGAGCGACTGACGGCAGAGCGGGACAAACAGGTCACAACCGTTCTTTGTATCAGGGACACACAGTGTCTGTTTCTCGAAGTCGATGTACTCCCACTTGAAAGCGGCAACTTCCTTGTTTCTCATGCCATGATACAGGCCCAACAACAGTGCATCCCGTGTCGTCTCATTGAGTGACTGAATGCCGTCGCGAAACACTTTGAAGTCCTTGCCCTTCAGGCAATCGGCCCTCCTCCCGGTTTTCGGCCACATCTTCGCATCGGACAGCACCGAACATGGATTTCTTGAAATAGCAGCCGGGTACTTGATCCGGGCATAGTTCAGTAACGCCTGCAGCTTGATGAATCCGTTCTTCGCGGCCTGGGTAGTATGGTTCCGCTCGACCTGCTTGAATCGGTCTATGATTACATCCGGGGGGATATCGCTAATTTCGGTCAACGTCATCTGCAGCCAGGAAGCAAACTTGACGGTGATCTCCGACCGATAGGCTTGCTCCGTGATCGGCTTAAAGCGGTTGTCTCGTAGGTGAATGTCAAGCATCTGCTCCAACGTCGGAATATCGGGAGGGACTGCAGGCTTTCCGCTCTTCAGGAGCTGCAACCGCTTCCGTGCTTCGGTGCGTGCCTCCTCGGGTGTCCACTCACCATACTTGCCGATGATGCTTTTGACGGTCTTGTACGGTCTCTTCCCCGGCTCGGCAGTTGACACTTTCACGTCCACCTTCACAAAGAAGGTTTTGGTTTCCATCCCTACCCGCAGATAGAAACCCTTCAGCTCCTTGTCAGCATAGTCAGCAGTCCCTGAATCAAGAAAAGCCAGCTTGTCAATTTCCCGTTTGGTAAGATTCATTCTCGGCATATCAGCACCCCTGCCCTTTTCGTACCTTTCAACCCGTACCTTTATAAAAGGTACGACATGGGTACGACTAGAAATAAAAAGCCCGCTAAATCCTTCACACAGATTAGCGGGCTTAAAATATAAAATCAAGGCTTAACTTGCTGATATTTAATTACGTTTAGTTATCCTTCTTAATCCTTCACAATCCCTCAATTATTATTTTCGTCGCCTTTGTGCAGCTTGAACTCAATGCTGTCGATCAGGGCCTGGTAGGACGCTTCGATGATATTGTCGGAAACGCCGACCGTACCCCAGCGGCTCTCCTTGTCGCCCGACTCGATGAGCACCCGGATTGCCGATGCGGTCCCCTGGCCGGCGGGAAGCACCCTCACCTTGTAGTCCAGCAGCTTGACATCCTTCAGCTTCGGGTAGAACTTCTCCAGGGCCTTGCGCAGGGCGTTGTCCAGGGCATTCACCGGTCCGTGCCCCTCGGCGGCGGTATGTTCGACCTTTCCGCCGACCCGGACCATGACGGTCGCCTCGGAGACCGGCTGCTTGTCCTCGTGGCGCTTCTCATCGATGACCCGGAAGGATGTGACGGTGAAGAACTTCCGGTGGGTCCCCAGGGCACGCTTCATGAGGAGCTCGAAGGATGCCTCGGCCCCTTCGAACTGGTACCCCCTGTTCTCCATCTCCTTGATGTTGTCCAGGATGTCGAGGGTCACGGGGTCCTTGCTGTCGAGATTGAGGTTGAACTCCTCAGCCTTTGCCAGGATGTTGGACCTTCCGGAGAGGTCGGAGATCAATACCCTGGTCGAGTTGCCGACCAGTTCGGGGCGGATATGCTCGTAGGTCTCGGGGTGGCGCTGGATGGCGCTGACATGGACCCCCCCCTTGTGGGCGAACGCGGCATTCCCCACATAGGCCTGGTGCTTGGGAGGGGCGAAGTTGGCCAGCTCGTACACGAAACGGGAAAGGTCCCGCAGCTTGCGGAGCTGCTCGTCGCTGATGCAGTCCCGCTTCATCTTGAGCTTGAGGGCGGGGATGATGGAGCAGAGGTTGGCGTTGCCGCACCGCTCGCCGAAGCCGTTGATGGTCCCCTGGACATGGACGATCCCGTGCTCGACGGCGATGAGGGAGTTGGCAACGGCACATTCGCCGTCGTTATGGGTATGGATTCCCAGGGGGGTCTTGATATGCTTCTTCACCTGTTCGATGATGTCGGCGATCATGAAGGGGAGGTTGCCGCCATTGGTGTCGCAGAGGGCGATGCAGTCGACCCCGGCCGCCTCGGCGGCCTGGAGGGTCTTGATGGCGTAGTCAGGATTGGCCCGGTAGCCGTCGAAAAAGTGCTCGGCATCGTACACCACTTCGGGAGCCCTGGCCTTCAGATAGGCGAGGGAGTCGTGGATAAGCTCCAGGTTCTCCTCCAGGGAGATCCGCAGCGCCTCGCGCACGTGGAAATCCCAGGTCTTGCCGAAAATGGTGATGCAGTCAGGCTCGGCCTGGACGAGGAGCTTGATGTTCTGGTCCTTGTCGGGGGTGATTTTCGCCCGGCGGGTGGAACCGAAGGCCGCAATCTTCGCCTGGTCCAGTTTCTCCTTCTTGATCTCCTTGAAAAAGGCCACATCCTTGGGGTTGCTCCCGGGCCACCCCCCTTCGATATAGTGAATCCCGGCCTCGTCGAGGCGGTGAGCTATCCGTATTTTGTCCTCAAGAAGAAAGGAGATGTCTTCGGACTGGGTGCCGTCACGAAGCGTGGTATCGTACAGCTTTACAAGACTCATAGGTCACCTTCCATGAATGATAGACCGCATCGAAATGGGTAGACGCTATATTTATAACGATTTAGCCAACTTTTCAACCGGGAATTGAGGGCAGAACGCTTTTTTACCCCCCTCGAACCGGCCCCCCGCACAAGCCCGTGCGAACCGTCGCGGGCTTGCCGCAACTCCGTTCCCCGACAATGGACAGGGGGTGCCGGCACGGGGAATGACGAGGGCTGACGCAAGAAAGGGCTGGTGCCCGAAGACACCAGCCCTTTCCTCCCGTAACGGGATGATCCGGCTCGGGCCCTACTTGCCCGACATGCCGAAGGCATCGTGGAGAACGCGCACGGCCAGCTCGGTGTACTTGGCGTCGATGACAACGGAAACCTTGATCTCGGAGGTGGAGATCATCTGGATGTTGATCCCCTCCTGGGCCAGGGTCTGGAACATCTTGGTGGCGACACCGGCATGGCTTCTCATGCCGACGCCGACGATGGAGATCTTGCTGATGTTCTCGTCGGAGATGACCTCTTTTGCTTCGACAATCTTTGCCGCCTCGTTGGTGATCATCAGGGCCTTCTTGAAATCGGCCTTGGTAACGGTGAAAGTGAAATCGGTGGAACCGGACTGGCTCACGTTCTGCACGATCATATCCACCGAAATATTGGCATCCGAAAGCGGGGTCAGCAGCTTGGCAGCAATACCCGGCTTGTCGGGAACATGCATGACGGCAATTTTTGCCTCATTCTTATCGTAGGCAATACCTGAGACGAGAACTGCTTCCATATCCTTATCCTCCTTGGTAACCATAGTACCTTGATTATCGTTGAAACTTGAACGGACGTGAATATCCACATTGTACTTCTTGGCAAACTCCACCGAGCGGATCTGGAGGACCTTGGCCCCGAGACTGGCGAGTTCCAGCATCTCGTCGTAGGAGATCTTCTCCACCTTGCGGGCGTCCGTACAGATGTTGGGGTCGGTCGTGTAGACCCCGTCGACATCGGTGTAGATCTCGCAGACATCGGCCTTGAGGGCAGCTGCCATGGCGACGGCCGAGGTATCCGAGCCGCCCCGGCCGAGGGTGGTCACGTTACCCTGGCGGTCTATCCCCTGGAAGCCGGCCACGATGACGATGACACCGTTCTTGAGATCGGCCCGCACCTTCTCGTCGGGGATCTCCTCGATACGTGCCTTGCTGCTGACGCTATCGGTAATGATGGGGACCTGCCAGCCATGATACGACTTCGCCTTGTACCCCATGCCGATCAGGGTCATGGAAAGCAGGGCAATGGAGACCTGCTCACCGGCAGCGACCAGCACATCATACTCCCGCAGATCAGGGAACTCGCATGTCTCATTGGCAAGGGCAACCAGCTTGTTGGTTTCTCCGGACATGGCGGAAACGACGACAACCATTTCGTTCCCCTCGTCAAAGCCCTTTGCGACCCGCTTGGCAACATTCTTGATCCGTTCAATGCTACCCATCGAGGTACCGCCGTACTTTTGGACCACCAGAGCCATCAGCTTACTCCTCCCTCATTACTTGGTATATTTTATGTGCGCCCCCCCCCGGCCTGCCCGGGGGATAGCGGCTCTCCTGATTGAAGACGAATTTTTATCAAGAAAGCGACTGTTGGTCAAAAGATATTTTACCCTACCAAACATTTTTGTATACAGACAGAAGCTCATCAACCACGTTTTTAAACCGCTCCGAAGTCGGAACCAGTGCGACCCTGCGCACCGTTTCGTCAAGGTAGCTGAAATGGATCTCCAACCGCTCACGGGGAAGCTCTTCGCAGAGCCGTTCAGGCCACTCCACCAGCGAGACGCCGTCTCCATGGAAGTAGTCGGCAAAACCGAGCTCCACCACCTCCTCGTCGCCGGAGAGCCGGTAAAGGTCGAAATGGTAGAGCGTCAGGCGCCCCCCGTAGATGTTCAGCAGGGTATAGGTCGGGCTCGTGACCGGCACCGCCGGATCGACTCCCAGGCCCGTGGCAACCCCCCTGGCAAACCTGGTCTTCCCGGCACCGAGCTCCCCACGCAGGGCGATGAAGTCGCCGGGTTGGAGCAGCTCGCCGAGGAGGGCGCCAATCCTCTCCGTCTCCTCGGGCGAACCCGAATCAAGCATCACCATACCGTCCCTACGCCACCATCGAACGGATCAGGTCGATCCTGGCAACGATACCCACGAGCTTGCCACCTTCCACGACCGGCACGGCAGTTATCTTTTTGCTGCTGAAAATATCGGCCACATCGGCAACGCTGGCCTCGGGCGAAACGGTCACCACGTCCGGCGAATAGATGTCGCCGACGGTTCTGCCGCTCATTTTTTTCAGCTCTTTTTCGAATTTCTTGTCGCTCTCCAGGTAGATCACCCAGTCGAATATGGAGATGACCGTGGGGATATGCAGGCTCTTGTCCTGCTCCACCAGGTCGGTTTCCGTGACAATCCCCGCGAGATTGCCGGCCCCGTCCAGAACCGGCAGGCTGCTGATGTGCCGGTCGGCGAATATCCTCGCCAGCTCCGCCACGGTCGTCTCCTTCGTCACCGTCACCACATCCGTTGTCATTATCTCTCTAACCTTACGCATCCGCGTGTCTCCTTTCAGTCAGCATCTTGAACACATAGGGGAGCATCTCCTGGACATCCGTGGCTATCAGGCCGATCTCCCCCTTGTCACGCGCCACCATGTCGGCTGCCGCCCCGTGGCAGTAGACTCCGAGGCAGCAGGCGGCAAAGGGCTCATACCCCTGGGCCAGCAGCGCCGTGATCACGCCGGTGAGCACGTCACCCATCCCGCCCGAAGCCATGCCGGGGTTGCCGCTGGAGTTCACCGCCAGCCGGCCGTCCGGCGCGGCGACCACGGTACGGGCGCCCTTGAGGACGAGATAGACGCCGTTATCCTTGGCAAACCTCTCAGCAGCGGCAAGCCGGTCGGTCTCCACCTCCGCAACGGTGACGCCGGCAAGCCGGGACATCTCCCCCGGATGGGGGGTCATGACCACCGCGGGAGAGGGAGAGGTCCTGATGACGTCCCGCTGCCCGGCGACGGCGTTGAGGGCATCGGCATCCATGACCAGCGGCACCCTGACCGTGGCGGCAATCTCCCTGACCACGCGCCACGCCTCTCCGGATTGCCCCACTCCCGGGCCGATGGCAACCACGTCCCTGCCGGGCAGGAGGTCCATGATCCGCGGCAGTGCAGCCGGTGAGAGCGCGCCCGAGCCGTTGTCCCCGAGGGGAACGGTCATGGCTTCCGTACTCTTCATCTCCAGGATCGCATGTATCGACTCCGGCACCGCCAGGGTGACGAGACCGGCGCCGCTTCTCATGGCGCTGTTGGCAGCCATGGCAGCCGCACCGCTCTTGCCGGTGGAGCCGGCAATGATCAGGCTGTGCCCGTTGTCACCCTTGTGGCAGACCCGGCTCCGCCGCCTGATCGTCGCAGCCGCCCTGGCGACGTCGAAATACTCGACCCCCGGAGCCGCGGCTGCCAGCTCCCCGGGGATTCCGATGTCGGTCACCAGCAGTTCGCCGGTGTAGGCTGTGCCGGGGTAGAGGATGTGCCCCAGCTTCGCCAGGGCGAAGGTCACCGTGAGCTCCGCCTGCACGGCCATCCCGAGAATGCGCCCTGACGTGGCATCCACCCCCGAGGGGATGTCGACCGCCACCACCGGTCGGTCGGACGCGTTCATGCGGGCGATGGACGAGGCGTAGATCCCTGTCACCTCGCTCTTCAGCCCTGTGCCGAGAAGCGCGTCGACGACGATGGTGGCGCCGGCGAGGAGTTCATCGATACCCGGGCCTGACTCTGCCGCGGCGTCTCGCTGCACGACCCCCTGCGGCACCTTCTGCAGGTTGACCAGTGCATCCCCCCGGACGGCATCCCTCCCCCCGTGGTGCAGCAGGGTGACGTTCCACCCCATGTCATGGAGGAGCCGAGCGATGACGAACCCGTCGCCGCCGTTGTTACCCTTGCCGGCGAAGACCACCACCGACCGGTCGTCGCCGATGCCGTAACGGGCGTCGATGATTTCGGCACAGGTACGCCCTGCCCGCTCCATCAGCTCCACCCCCGGCACGCCGAAACCTTCGATGGTCGTGCGGTCCAGCTCCTGCATGGTCTGGCTCGTAACGGCTTTCATGGCGACTCCAGGATCACCATGGCAACGGCACAGCCGGCGTCATGGGAAAGGGAGAGATGGCACCGGTTCCCCCCGGCAGCCACGAAATGGGCGGCGGCCAGGCCGGAAAGCTCCAGAACCGGCTTGCCGAGATCGTCATTGACGACCTCCATGTCCAGCCAGTTGATGCCGTTGCGCAAACCTGTGCCGAGCGCCTTCAGGAAAGCCTCCTTGGCGGCGAAACGGAGCGCGTAGTGCTGGGCCGCAAGCCTGCGTGCGGAGCAGTACTGTCGTTCGCGGGGGGTGAAGAGCCTCTCCAGGAGAGCGACGTTGTTCTCCCTGACAAAACGTTCAAAACGGCTTATTTCCGCGATATCTATACCGGTTCCCAGTATCACCGACCACTCCTCCGCGACTTCTTTTGACGTGGATTATACCTGTTTGCGCCTTAAAGGCAATCAACAAGCACTCTTTGGGGGGCTCCTCCACTTGACTAGCGGAGAATGGGAGGAATAATTAAAGCAACACTATTTTTCCGAAAGGGGGGGACACCATGACCGAGAAACTCCTCATACCATCCATTGAAAAGAGACTTACCGGCCTCATAGAAGTCAGCAGGCGGGCCATGCGCGAGGGGGAGATGCGGGAGAAGAGTAACCTCAAACCGACCGTCACCATCTCCAGGGAATTCGGCTGCGAGGCCTATCCCACGGCGGAAAAGCTCAAAACCCTCCTGGAAGCGAAAAGCGGTGAACCATGGGCCCTTGTCGATCGCACCCTGATCGACGAAGTGGCCAAGCATCACGACCTGGCGGCCAGTATCCTCCACAATCTCGGCCAGCGACCGCGCTGGCTCGACGACATGCTCTCCACCCTCTCCCCCCGCTGGCACAACGAGAGGGAACATTTCCAGCTCCTGGCCCAGCAGATCGTGGCAATCGCCTCCGGCGGCAACGCCATCATCGTCGGGCTGGGCGCGGCGATCGTCACCCAGTCCATGAAAAACTGCCATCATTTCCGCATCTTCGCCTCCCAGGAGTTCAAGACGGCCTCGGTGGCAGCCAGGGCCTCGGTAAGCCGGGCCGAAGCGGTGGAGATGATCGAGCGCCGGCAGAAATCGCGGGAAAAATTCGTCCGGGATTTTCTCAACAAGGACATCAACGACATCCACTCCTTTCACCTCCTCTTCAATAACGACCGCAACAGTGCGGATTCAATGGCCGAAACAATGTCAAGCTACCTCTTCCACAGGGATTGACCCCCTGGCCTGGCGGGGCCTTCCCCCGCCAGGCTCCTCTCACCAGCCACCACCCGCTCGCAGGGATTTCTTCCCCCCCGGGTGAAACGGCCCACCCGTTGTTGACACCCATTTTCAGCTCCTGTATATAGAATCAACGAAATTCTGCGGGGTCCCCCATGTTCATTATTGGAAATCTGCTCATTGCCATTGCCAAGATGGCCGATATCATACTGACCCTCTACATGTACATGATCATCGGGAGGGCGATCATCTCGTGGGTCAACCCGGACCCCTACAACCCGATCGTCAGCTTCCTCTACCGGGCAACCGAACCGGTGCTGGAACGGGTCAGAAGGGTCATCCCCTACCTGGGGGGACTGGACCTGGCCCCGATCGCCGTGATCCTGGCGATCATCTTCGTGCAGAACTTCCTGATAAATTCCCTGCTTGAAATCGGTTTCCGTATAAAAATGGGAGGATCCCCGTGAAAATCACCCCCCTCGACATCCAGCAGCAGCAGTTCAAAGGAAAGATGCTCGGCGGACTCGACCCCAATGACGTCGATGCCTTTCTCCAGCTCGTCTCCCAGGAGATGGAATCCCTCATCCGTGAAAACGAAGAGCTGAAGGAGCAGACCCGGAAGGCGGCTCTCCAGGTCGATGAGATGGCCCAGAGAGAGGCCAACCTGCGGGAGACGATGCTGGCTGCCCAGAAAATTTCCGAAGAGATGAAGAGCAATGCCCAGAAGGAGGCAAATCTCCTCATCTCCGAGGCAGAGCTGAAAGGGGAGCGGATCCTGGCGGCCGCGGAGCAGAAGCTGGCCCAGTTGAACAACAGCATCCACGAAATCCGCCGGCAGAAACTGCAGTTCGAAACCGCCCTGAAATCCCTCCTGGAGACACACATGAAGATGCTCTCCGTCGGGGAAGAGTGACCGCCGCCACCCCGGAGGGGATGATCAGGGAGACCGGCGACGGAATCCTGCTCCGCATCCACCTGCAGCCCCGGGCGAGCAGGACCGGGATCTGCGGGCTCCAGGGGGAGGAACTGAAGGTCAGGGTCACCTCGCCCCCCGTGGATGATGCGGCCAACAAGCTCTGCATCGAATTCTTCGCCTCCCTCTTCTCCGTGGCAAAATCCAAGGTCTCAATCGTCTCGGGAGCCCATTCTCGGCACAAGACCCTCCGCATCATCGACACGACCCGGGAACGTGCCGAAACCATCCTGGGCACGGAGATTAACAACGCCTAAATACCATCCCCTTGACAAAAACATGGCGTGGTTACTATAGTTTAAGAGCAGAGTCCGTGTGACATCATCTCCACGGGTGCCGTCATCAACAACGAGGTGAGAAACAGATGCCAGTGTATGAATACCAGTGCGAAGCATGCAGTCATCAATTCGAACTGCGCCAGAAGTTTTCCGATCCCCCTGCTGAAAGCTGCCCGGCATGCGGTGGTACGGTGAAAAAGCTGATCTCCAGCACGGCCTTTGCCCTCAAGGGGGGAGGATGGTATACCGAGGGGTACTCGGGGGGCAAAAAGAGTGAGTCCCCGTCGCCGTGCGCGGCCGCAAGCGGCGGTAGCTGTGCCGGTTGTCCCTCCGCTGCCTGATTTTTTCGTACAAAAGAAGCACTGCATTGAAAATCCCTCACACCTGTGAGGGATTTTCTGTATTATGCCGTGAAGATTGACCCAGTATCCGCACAGGAGAACACATCCACCCGAGGGGGGAGACGCATGGCCGACATTATCGATGGCAAAGCCTTGGCAGCAAAGATCCGCGCACAGCTTTCCGGTGAGGTTGCCGCACTGAAAACAGCCGGAATCACCCCGGGGCTGGCGGTGGTCCTCGTCGGTGACGACCCGGCCAGCAAGGTATACGTCAGCATGAAGGAAAAGGCGTGTGCCGACATCGGCATCTTCTCGGACGAACACAAGCTCCCCGCGGAGACCAGCGAGGCGGAACTCCTCGCCCTTATCGACAGGCTCAACCGGGATCCCCGTATCCACGGCATCCTCGTCCAGCTCCCCCTGCCGAAACAGATCAATGCGGAAAAGGTCCTGGAACACATCTCCCCCCTCAAGGATGTGGACGGATTCCACCCGTACAACGTGGGCCGGCTGATGGTCGGCAAACCGACCTTCCAGCCCTGCACCCCCTACGGCGTCATGGTGATGCTGCGTGAGTACGGTATCGACCTCACGGGCAAGGAGGTGGTCGTCGTCGGCCGCTCCAACATCGTCGGCAAGCCGGTGGCCATGATGTGCCTGCAGCAGAACGCCACCGTCACCATCTGCCACTCCCGGACCAGGGACCTGGCGGCAAAGGTCGGACAGGCGGACGTGCTCATCGCCGCCGTCGGCGTCCCGGAGATGATCAAGGGGGAATGGATCAAGGAGGGGGCGGTCGTCATCGACGTGGGGGTCAACCGGGTCGGGGAGAAAAAACTGGTGGGTGACGTGGAGTTTGCCGCGGCTTCCGAACGGGCTTCAGCCATCACCCCCGTCCCCGGCGGAGTGGGACCCATGACCATAACCATGCTTCTTTACAACACCGTCGCGTCGGCGCAAGGGGTGGCAACCCCCTCGCCGGCGGGACTCTAGCCTCAGGCGTGCACCGACCTCAGGACACCAGGCGGACCAATGATAGTCAGCAGACAGAAGCCGATTGAAGACATCCTCTCCTCCCTCGACGGGTGCCGGTCAGTGTTCCTGATCGGGTGCACCAAGTGCGCCACGGTCTGCAAGTCCGGGGGCGAAGAAGAGGTGTGGCAGATGCAGGAGGAGCTCCTTGCCGCGGGAATCGAGGTGACCGGCTCCCTGGTCATCGACGAGGCCTGCCACATGCTCCGGGTAAGCCGTGACCTGCGCAGCAAACAGCAGATGGTGGATGACGCCGACAGCATACTGGTCATGGCGTGCGGTGCCGGGATCCAGTCCGTCTCCGCCGCCACCAGCAAGAAGACGGTGGCCGCCCTGGACTCCCTCTTCCTCGGCAACATCCGCCGGTTCGGCCAGTTCGAGCAGAAATGCTCCCTCTGCGGCGAGTGCATCCTCACGCAGACGGCCGGTATCTGCCCGGTGACAGCCTGTGCGAAGGGGCTGCTGAACGGCCCCTGCGGGGGCATGGACAACGGCAGGTGCGAAACCGACCAGGAGTCGCCGTGCGCCTGGGCGGAAATCTTCGAACGGCTGCAGAAAACTCCGCAGAGCTGCGACCTGGAGTCCTACCGGCCGCCGAAAAACCATGGGAAAGTACCGAAACCCGGAAAGTTGAAACTCCCCAAATGACATCAACGCCATCCCGCCTGCAGCAGAAACTCGAAGGGGAGCAGTTCGTGTTCACCACCGAGGTCTGCCCCCCCAAGGGCGCCGACTGCGACACGTTCGTCGCCGTTGCCCGGGAACTCGCCCCCCACGTGGACGCCGTCAACGTGACCGACAACCAGGGGGCGCACATGCGCATCTCCCCCCTGGCGGCTGCGGCGCTGCTGCAACGGGAAGGGGTCGAACCGGTATTCCAGCTCACCTGCAGGGACAGGAACCGCCTCGCCCTGCAGAGCGACCTCCTCGGCGCTGCTGCCCTGGGGGTGAAGAACGTCCTGCTCCTCACCGGCGACCACATCTCCTTCGGCGACCACAAGGAGGCAAAGACGGTCTTCGACCTTGATTCGGTGCAACTGATCGATGTCGCTTCCAGGCTCTGCAGGGGAGAAGACCTCTCCGGCAGGAAACTCCACGGTGCGCCATCGTTTTTTATCGGCGCCGCTGCCGCGCCGGAAGCGGAACCGTTCGAGCTGACCCTGTTCAAACTGCGCAAGAAAATAGCGGCAGGGGCCCAGTTCCTCCAGACGCAGGCGGTCTTCGACCCGGCGGCCTGCCAAAAGTTCCACCAGGCCGTTGCACCCCTTGGCGCCAGGATCATCGCCGGCATCATCATCCTCAAGTCCGCCGGCATGGCCCGCTTCATCAATGCCAACATCCCGGGTCTCAACATACCCGATACGATCATCACCGAGCTGGAGAACTCCCCCCATCCCCACACCACGGGAATCGACATCGCCTGCCGCCTGGCGGCAGAGATAAAACCGTACTGCCACGGTATTCACATCATGCCCATGGGACTGGAACGCGGGGTAGCGGCAATCGTCTCGTCAGTCTCGGCCTAACTATCGAAGGAGCACCATCATGCAGGTAAAAAAAGCCGTCTTCCCGGTGGCGGGACTTGGCACCAGATTTCTCCCGGCAACCAAGGCATCACCCAAGGAGATGCTCCCCCTCATCGACAAGCCCCTGGTACAGTATGTTGTCGAAGAGGCTGTCGCCGCGGGAATCGAGCAGATTCTCTTTGTAACCGGCCGGGGGAAACGGGCCCTGGAGGATCACTTCGACATCGCCTTCGAACTCGAAGCGCTCCTCTACGACAAGGGGAAAGATGCGGAGCTTTCCCAGGTGCGGGAAATCGCCGAGATGGTTGATATTTTTTATGTCCGCCAGAAAAAGGCGCTCGGCCTCGGCCATGCCATTCTCTGCGCCAGGGATTTCATCGGCAATGAACCGTTCGCCGTCCTGCTGGGTGACGACATCATCGATTCGGAGCGCCCCTGCCTGGGGCAACTCCTGGACGTCTACCGGAAATACCGTGGCTGCGTCCTTGCCCTGGAGCAGGTGCCGAGGGAACATATCTCCTCCTACGGCTGCGTTGCCGCCAACCACATCTCCGACCAGGTGTACGAGGTGACCGACCTGGTGGAGAAGCCGAAGCCGGAGGAGGCCCCCTCCGACCTGGCCATCATCGGCCGTTACATCCTCACCCCGGAGATATTCCCGATCCTGGCGCAACAGGAGCCGGGCAAGGGGGGGGAGATCCAGCTGACCGACGCCATCCTCGCCCTCTCTGCCGACGAAGCCATTTACGGCTGCAGGTTCTCGGGCCAGCGCCACGACTGCGGCGACAAACTCGGTTTTCTCAAGGCAACGGTGGATATGGCGCTGAAGCGGCCGGAGTTCAACGGCGAGTTCGAGGAGTACCTGCGCAAGCGGTTGACTATCTCCTGACCGGCACCCGGTCAGGACGAGGTTCCGGCAGGTGCCGGACTCGGCCGCCCCCTCGGGGTTCCATGCCTCACCCCTTGGCCCATCTGCTTTCCGTGTGCAGTGGTTGCGGAACGAGGTGCTCCGCACCAAGAAGATGGGCCATCTGCTTCATCCCCTCCTCGACACTGGCAAACTGTTCGTCCGTCAGCTCATCCAGCCCCTTCACCAACATGTCCTGGGCGATTCCCGGTGCCGTGGCAACAAGAGCCCGCCCCTCATCCGTGAGGTTCAGATCGACTGCCCTCCGGTCGAGCTGAGAGCGGGTCCGCGTCACCATCCCCTTCCCCTCGAGACGGTCCAGAATCCCCACGACCGTTGCCGGTCGCAGGTACATCCGGCGCGCCAGCTCCGAGACGCGCATGGGGGCATCACCTGCCAGGATCTTCAGCACCCAGATCTGGGGACCGGTCAGGCCGGTCGCCTGCTCGGCATTCCGGGAGGAGTCGTTTATCACCTGGAACACCCGCCGCAAGTTGTCGATCACATCCGAAATCGCTGCTGCATCTCGCCCCATACGTGCTCCCAGATTCGACTTGACATATTAGTTAGCATTGCAAATAATTGGCACAGAAACAATAAAGGCATTCTGCACCCGGGTCAAGGTCATTTCGGCACACATCAACAGGAGGAGTAATCATGAAGTGGAAAGGTTTCACGTCGTTTGCCGTTGTCAGCTCCATCATGGTCGTCACCGGCGGCTGCGCCACACAGGGAGTGGTCAAGAGTGACGCATCCCTTGCATCCCAGAGTCCCGCCACCACCCAGAGCAGGCAGGACGCCGGGAAAGTTCCGCCTGTGCCGGCGACGCCGGAAGCCGCCCCGCAGCCGGCCACTGGCAAGCAGCCTGCCACCGCCACGAAACTGGAGCCGATCGCCAATGCTGCCGAATTGAAAGCGGCCATGGAAAAGATCTACTTCAACTTCGACTCCTCCGCCCTTTCCCCACAGGCCCGCGAATCACTGGTCAGGAACAGCGAGATCATGAAGCGGAACCCGTCCGCCACGGTCCGGATTGAAGGGAATTGCGACGAGCGCGGCTCTGATGAATACAACCTGGCGCTGGGCGAACAACGGGCCAAGGAAGCCATGAAGTACCTTACGACGCTGGGGATTCCTGCCGAGCGACTGACCGTCATCAGCTACGGCAAGGAAAAGCCTGTTGCCACGGGGCACGATGAGTCATCCTGGGCAGCGAACCGCCGGGACGATTTCGTCCTGGTGCGCCACTAGTCCTCCCCTCCCCGTCATCCCGGCCGGATCAGCGGGTGAGGGGGAGCCCACCCCCATCACACAGCCGCCGGACACGTCGGGATGACATACCGTGGTGGAGCTTTGTCCGGCTTTTACATGATGGAAAAATTGGTGTGGATGACCTTCTGCAGATCCTCGATCCGCAGGAGCGCCTGACGGATACGTTCCCGCTCGTCACCCGGGAGCTGGTAGGGATTCAGGTAGTAGGAGCTGTTCTGGATCCCCTTCACGACCTTGATCTGCTGCAGGATCCTGTGCTTGGTCAGCACCAGGTAGGCATCGCTCAAACCCGCGGCCATGGTCTTTGACAAGCTCCCCTCCCGCTGCAGAAGTTCGATGCGGCGCAGGGTGGAGGTGGCGGGGATCCCCTGGTTGATGGAGAGTATCCGCACATTCATAACCAGCGGCGCCCAGGCAAGGAGCTTGAGGTTGAACTCCCCCTTGTGCTCTCCGGACCCCTCGGTCCAGATCCGCTTGAGGAACCCGAGAGCCAGGCGCATCTCCGTCGCCGCCTTTGCCATCCCCCACAGGGCATGGAAATAGTCCTGCTCCAGGCCGCGGATCAGGGCCACCAACTCGTTGGCCAGCGCCCCGTCGCCGGCCACGTAGCGGGCATCGGAGAGGACGATGAGATCCATGAGGTTCTTGGCATAATCCTCGTATTCGTAGCGGACGATTGCCAGGAGCTTTTTCCGCCACTGGCTGATGGAGCCGCGCCAGGTCGGATTGCTCGGCATGATGTCGCCGGTGCACTTCTTGAAACCGACCTCGACCATCCTCTCCACGAGCAGTTCCGAAAACCTCCTGAACCATTCGTCGGCCGCCTCACCTCCACCGTCACCATAGACAATGAGATAGTCCTGATCAGTGATCAGGGTCTGCTCCTCACGGCCGTCACTCCCCATGCTGACCAGCGCGAAGGGGACGTCCGGAGGGGCAGTCCCCGTGGCCGCCATCTCGGCGACCGCAAGCTCGACCGCCCTTCCCGCCAGGACATCCCGGTACTCGGTGCAGTTCCGGTGCAGGGCGGGTACCGACTGGACCTTCAGGAAGCGCTCCAGCTCGATCCGGTTGAGCTCGTCGTGAATCTCTCCCAGCTCCACGCAGGAACCTGCCCGGGCGATCCTCTCGAACAGAACCGTTTCGGCCCGGTTCATCTCCTCGAAGAAGGAAATGGTCTCCTCCAGGGAGCTCCTCACCCCCGCAAGCAGCTGGCTGATCTCGGTCCCGTTGAGGAGGGGGAGAAACTCCCGGATCCTCCCCATGAGCCTGGAGATGAACTCCTGTTCGGAGATTTTTTCAGGTATGTGGCGAGTCGGCATGGCAGTTCCTGCTCAGGAGGGTTGGGGAGGCCACCGTATCGTCCCTGGCCGTGTCCAGGGAGTCCCGGGAAATACCGTTATAAAACTCCAGTGAATATAACACAAAAACGGGGTTGTACGAGTACGGATAAAAAAAGGGGGAAGGTTTCCCCTCCCCCGAGACATGTGATAACAGGTACAGATCCTAGTGGTCGATGGCCTTGGCCATGCCGATGCCGGTGTTCTGGCGGACGTAGATCTCGTCGAACATCTCCTCGGAACGCCTGCTCGGGAATGCCAGGGCGCAGAGGATGGCGGCTGCGAAACCGAGCGGGATGGAGATGATGCCCGGGTTCTTCAGGGTGAAGAGCGGCTTGTCCAGACCCATCATGGACTTGCCACCGCGGTTCTTGGCTTCCACAGCCTTCTTCTCGTCGATGGTCTTCATGGTCTTTTCCATGGCCTCGGGCTTCACCTTACCCTCGGCAACATCCTTCTCCAGCTTGGTGTAGGCCTTCTTGGCATCGTCGGCGACCTTGTTCGGGTAGGTCATGTTGGGAGACACCATGACCAGGCCGATGGAGGCGATGGTTCCCACCAGCAGGCCGCCGATAACGCCGGCGGTGTTGAACTTCTTCCAGAAGAGGGAGAGAACGACGACCGGCAGGTTACCGGAGGAGGCAACCGCGAAGGCGAGCGCCACCAGGTGGGCGACGTTCTGCTTCTCGGCGGCGATACCGATGATGATACCGCAGGCGCCGACCACCAGGGAGGTGATACGGGCTGCCATGACCTGCTCGTGCTGGTCGGCATGACCGTCCTTGATGACGTTGACGTAGATGTCGTGGGCGATGGCCGCGGAGGCAGCCAGAACCAGACCGGACACAACGGCCAGGATGGTGGCGAAGGCAACGGCGCAGAGGAAGGCCAGGAGGAGATCGCCGATGAACGGAGAGATCTCGCCGCCCAGACCCTTGGCCAGCATCATCGCAGCCATGTTCCCGCCTGCGTCAACCTTCTTGATACCCTGGGGGGTGAGGTGGATGGCGGCGCCGAATCCGAGGAGGGTGGTCAGGATGTAGAAGGAGCCGATGATGAACATGGCGACGATAACGGACTTACGGGCAGCCTGGGCGGTCGGCACGGTGAAGAAGCGCATGAGGATGTGGGGCATGCCGGCGGT
>CALMBF010000048.1 GCA_937860145.1 uncultured Geobacter sp. | reverse complement strand
CTTCGTTCGTGGCGTGGGCAACGTGCGCTGCCGCCGTGTTGCCGTCTATGGTGACCATTTTACGACTCATACAACTCCTCCTCTGTGTTTATGTTTCCAAGTTTTGGAATCCGGTGTCCCTGAACCTGTTACAGACGTCTCATGGATACAACGCATGAAGCCGGCATAACCGGCTCGAAGCGGGTACATCCGCAGAACTCGCAAACCTGCGGGAACAGCATTCTCACATCTCGGAGCGCCCCTGGAGCGCCCGCTGCATGGTGGCCGCGTCCACGTACTCCAGGTCGCTGCCGATGGGGATGCCGTGGGCCAGCCTGGTAACGCGGACCCCCCGGTCCCTGATCAGGCCCGTGAGGTAAATGGCGGTTGCCTCGCCCTCCACCGAGAAGTTGGTGGCGATCACCACCTCCCGCACCCCCTCGCCGCTCAACCGCTTCAGCAGTTCGGGGATCCTCAGGTCATCGGGGGTCACGCCGGACAGGGGGGAGAGCACGCCATGGAGGACGTGATACGTGCCGCGGAATGCGCCGCTCCGCTCAATGGCCAGGACATCCTGGGGCTCTTCCACGACGCAGATGATCGAGTCGTCCCTGGTACCGCTGCAGATCTCGCACGGGTCATCCTCGGTAAAGGAGAAGCAGACGGAACAGAGTCTCACCCTGCTGCCGACCTCCAGCAAGCTTTCCGCCAGGGCGGTGATGTTGGCAGGGGAGCGGAGCAGGTGAAAGGCGAGGCGCGTGGCGCTCTTCTCGCCGATACCCGGCAGCTTCTTCAGTTCACCCACCAGCCTGGTCAACGACTTAGACGTATGTAGCATATTTTCCCGAATAGATAAAACAATTTTTGAATTATACTAATGTTGAAAATTTTCAGTATCATTAAATTTAGTCTAACCATAAGAAATTTAATGTTATTTCAAAACAGCTCTTGATGCAAAAACAGCCGGTGAATCTGGAGTTCAACCGGCCATTTTAACGAAAATAAAATGCTGTCAGGAGCGTCTGTCAGAACAGACCGGGGATGCTGATCCCCCCCGTCACCTTGCTCATCTCTTGGGCCATCTCCGCCTGCACCGTGGCAAGCGCCTCGTTTATCGCGGCCACGACCAGGTCCTGGAGCATCTCCACATCCTCGGGATCCACGGCCTCTTTCTTTATTGTCAGTGAAACGAGCTGGTTTTTGCCGGTAACCACCGCGGTTACGGCCCCTCCGCCGGACGTGGCGGTAGCGGTGCGATTCGATGCCTCCTCCTGCAGCTTCGCCATCCGCTGTTGCATCATCTGGGCCTGCTTCATGATACCAGCCAATCCTTTAGACATTCTCGATCTCCTCGCTTTCTTTTAGTCGTGCTGAATTATTTTGCTACTACTAAAACGTAGTTATAAAACTATCTCTCATTTTTGTACGATTCTATCTCTGCGTCGAAAATTTCCAGTGCTGCCCTCACCAGCGGATGACTGTTGGCAGCGTCTTTCATGGCACTTTCCGCCCGCTCCCGCTCAAGAGTTTTTTTTTCCGCGATGGAGAGAGGGGCAGCCCCCCCCGCGTCAGCCAGCGGCACGATCTTCAGGGTCGTTGGCTGGCCGAAATAGCCTGTCGCCAGCTCGACGAGCTGGGTCTGGTAATCCTGCTCCTGCAGGAAACTGAGCTCGATCGTCCCCTTGGGGTAACCGATCTGCAGCAAGCCGGAGGCGACATCCAGGGGGCTCCCCTTTTCCAGCTTCATGGCCAGCATCGGGCGCTTCGACTTGACGAAGGCGACGAAACCGGGCCAGTCCCGGGTGCCGGACGGCTGCCGGTCGATGGGCGCGGGAACGGGTTCAGCCGCGGCAGCTGGCGGCGCCGCGGGCCGGGGGGCAGCCTCCCGGTGCGGAGGAGCAGCCGGGCGTGCCGGCGCAGCAGCGGGTGGCGCGGCGCGGTACGGGGGGGGCTGACCGTCAGCGGCGAGGGGAGGGAGAGGCGTTCCCCCCTCCAGGGCCCTGAGCCTCTCCAGGATCTCGCCTACCGGCACGACGGGGGAGAGGGACGCCATCTTGACCACGGCCATCTCCAGCAGCAGGCGGCCGAAGGAGGAGTGGGCCATCTCGCCGTCGGTACGGAGCAGGATGGCGAGGCAGCGCTGGATCGTCTGCAGGTCCGTCCGCCCGGCAAGTGCCGCGCTCTCGGCAGCCTCCTTGTCGGACAGGTCGACGATGTCGGCCACGTTCCCCACCGCCTTGAAGAGGAGGAGGGTGCGGAACTGCTCGATCAGCTCGTGGCAGAAATGGCGCATGTTGTAGCCGGACTCGTCCACCTGCCTGACGATGTCGAGCAGCTTTTCCGTGTCGCGGTCGATGACCCCGTGCTGGGCGGCGATAACCAGCTGCCGGTCGACGACACCCAGGATGGCGGTCACATCCTCATCCCCGGCCCGGTTGCCACAGAAGGCGAGCACCTGGTCCAGGGTCGAGAGGGAGTCGCGCATGCTCCCGTCCCCCTTGCGGGCGACCATGGTCAGGGCCTCGTCGGAGATCTCGACCCCCTCCTGCCCCACGATGTAGCGAAGCCGCTCCACCACCCGGGAGAGGGGGATCCGCTTGAAGTCGAAGCGCTGGCAGCGGGAGAGGATGGTTATGGGGACCTTGTGGGGTTCGGTGGTGGCGAAGATGAACTTGACATGGGGGGGGGGCTCTTCCAGGGTCTTCAGCAGGGCATTGAAGGCGCTGGTGGAGAGCATGTGCACTTCGTCGATGATGAAGATCTTGTAGCGGCTGCGGGAGGGGAGATACTTGACGTTGTCCCGCAGCTCCCGGATCTCGTCGACGCCGTTGTTGGAGGCACCGTCGATCTCCTGCACGTCGACGCTGGTCCCCTCGGTTATCTCCCGGCATGCCGGGCACTGGTTGCACGGCTCCGTGGTCGGCCCGTTCTCGCAGTTGAGGGTCTTGGCAAGGATCCGCGCCGAACTGGTCTTGCCGACGCCCCGGGCGCCGGTGAAAAGGAAGGCGTGGGCAACCCGGCCGGTGTCGATGGCATTTTTCAGGGTGAGGGTGACATGCTCCTGGCCGATCAGGTCATGGAATGTCTGCGGGCGCCATTTGCGGGCAAGGACGAGATACGACACGGGTTACCTCTTGAATGCGTGCCGGGTTTTCTGGCTGGAGGAGATGAATGCATTACGGGCAGAGCTGATAGCTGGGCTACCCCGCGGCACACGACGTGAGTTACTGCCGCTGCTTCCTTCCGGACCTGACGGGGTTCATAACCTGCCGTTGCGCGGGACCCAGCTATCAGCTCTGCCCGCAAAAACAGGGTGATTACTGAAAAACGGCGCCGGGGCGCCGTTGTGTGTTACTGGCGGAGAGAGAGGGATTTGAACCCTCGGTACGGTATTAGCGTACACACGATTTCCAATCGTGCTCCTTCAGCCGCTCGGACATCTCTCCGTGAACAGCCAATATAGACGAACGTACCGCGGAAGTAAAGAAATTATTCTTTTGCAACCACGGCCGTTCATGGCTAGTATGGCAAGCGGCGGGTGAGACCTTCCGCAGGAACGGCACCTGCGGCCGGGAAGCGACACGGGTGAGGCACGCATGAACCGTACGGAAAGAAGCTGGATAATCTACGATGTGGCCAACTCGGCCTTTGTCCTGATTGTCGTGACGGCAATCATGCCGATCTTCTTCAAGGAGATCGCCAGCCATGGCATTCCGTCCGCCACCTCCACTGCCTGGTGGGGATACGCCAACTCCCTCTCCTCGGCGATTCTCGTCGTTCTTGCCCCGGTCATGGGGACCTTTGCCGACTACCCGGGGTGGAAGAAGCGCCTCTTCACCATCTTCCTCGTCATGGGGGTGGCCACCACCGCCTGCCTCTACGCCACCCCCCAGGGGGGGTGGTTCTACTGCCTGGCAATCTTCGTCCTTGCCAGGACGGGATGGGCCGGGGCCAACGTTTTCTATGACGCCTTCATCACCGACATCACGGAACCGGAGCGGATGGACAAGGTCTCCACCGCCGGCTACGCCTGGGGATACATCGGCAGCGTCATCCCCTTCCTGGCGGTCATCGGACTGGTCATTGCCCTGAAATCCCCCGGAGAGGGGGGCATTCCGGGGGATGCCGCCCGGATCGGCTTCCTGATCGTCGCCGCATGGTGGTTGCTCTTCTCCCTCCCTCTCCTGAAGAACGTGCGCCAGGTCTACAGCACCCCGCCGACGGCACGGCCGGTACGGGACGCATTCTCCCGGCTCTTCGTCACCCTCGGCCACCTGCAGGGGCACAGGGATGCCTTCCTCTTCCTCCTCGCCTACTTTTTCTTCATCGACGGCGTCGACACGGTCATCACCATGGCCGTCGCCTACGGTGTGGATATCGGGCTGGGGAGCAGCACCCTCATCCTGGCGATCCTGGCGATCCAGATCATCGCCTTCCCCTGCTCCCTCTTCTGGGGGTGGCTGACCGACCGGTTCAGGGTCAAGCCCCTCCTCCAGGCCGGCATCGCCATGTACTGCCTGATAACCCTGCTCGCCTTCCTCCTCCCCTCCTTCCCCACGCTGCAGGCGAAGACGGCCACCTTCTGGCTGCTTTCCGTCCTGGTGGCCAGCACCATGGGGGGGATCCAGGCCCTGAGCCGGAGTTTCTTCGGCCGCCTCATCCCGCCGGACCAGTCCGCGGAGTTTTTCGGCTTCTACAACATCTCCGGCAAATTCGCCACGATCACCGGCCCCTTCCTGGTGGGGATCACCGGCCAGCTGACCGGCCACTCCCGCTACGGAGTGCTCAGCATCCTGGTGCTCTTCATGGTCGGCTCCCTGATCCTCACCCGGGTCGGGGAACCATCCTGACCCCTCGCCGCCGACCCTCCCCCTCCGGCCTTGTCCCCGGCGGGGATAATGGGGTATCATCACCTCCATGAACGACAAGCGCTACAACCAGTTTTCCGAGGAGCTGAAGCGGCTCTTCGGCTGCCGGGTGCACCGGATCTCCGTGGACGCGGGGTTCACCTGCCCCAACCGGGACGGCAGCGTCGCCACGGGGGGCTGCGTCTTCTGCAGCGACCGGGGCTCCGGCTCCTTCGGCATCGCCCGGGGGGAGTCCGTCGCCGCCCAGCTAGAGCTGGGGAAGGAGGTCATGGTCCGCAAGTACAAGGCGAAGAAGTTCCTCGCCTACTTCCAGCCCTACTCCAACACCTATGCCCCGGTGGCGACCCTCCGCTCCCTCTACGACGCCGCCCTGGCGGTCCCCGACATCGTCGGGCTGATCGTCGGCACCCGTCCCGACTGCCTCCCCCCCGAGGTGCTGGAACTCCTTTCCGACTACCACCGCCGCACCTGGTTCTGGCTGGAGCTGGGGCTCCAGTCCCCAGTGGACCGGACCCTGGCCTCCATCGGCCGGGGGCACGACCTGGCCACCTTCCTGGCCGCCGCCCGGCGGGTCAAGGAACTGGGCATCCGCCTCTGCGTCCATGTCATCCTGGGGCTTCCGGGAGAGAGCAGGGAGGAGATGCTCTCCACCCCGGGACTCCTCAACGACCTGGGGGTCGACGGGGTGAAGATCCACCTCCTCCATGTGAACAAAGATACGCGACTGGCAGCACTCTACGAGAGGGGAGAACTGCTCCTGCCGGAGCGGGAGGAGTACGTGGGGCTGGTCTGTGACTTCCTGGAACGGCTGAGGCCGGAGATCTTCATCCAGCGGCTCACCGGGGACGGGGGGAAGGACCTGGTCGCCCCCCAGTGGTCGGCGGCCAAGTTCGAGGTGCTCAACGCCATCGACGCCGAGCTGGAGCGGCGGGGGAGCAGGCAGGGGAGCAGGCTCTGACAGCCCTGCCCCCCACGGAGACGCAAAGGACGCCGGGGACACCCGCACAAACGATATAATATCCCGGGGAAGACGAGAACGCCGGTTCTCCTCCCCCTGCGGGTGTCATTGTTTGCGGTACTCCGCCGTCGGCCAGAAAGGGATGCCGCCCCGGGGGGTGAACTCCCCCTTGACGGTGAGGCTGACGGGGTCGAGGAGCCTGACCAGGTCGTTGCAGATCCGGTTGACGCCGGCCTCGTGGAACTCGCCGAACATCCGGAAGGAGCCGAGGTAGAGCTTGAGGCTCTTGCTCTCCACGCAGAGCCTGTCCGGCTGGTAGTCGATGATGATGGTGGCGAAGTCGGGCTGGCCGGTCATGGGGCAGAGGCAGGTGAACTCCGGGCAGACGATGTGGATCGTCCCCACGGCGCCGCAGGGGTTGCGCTCCGCCAGGGCGAAGGGGCTGGGGAAGGCCTCCAGCAACCCGGGGTCGGGCCGGTCGTAGTGATAGGTGGTCTTCTTCTCACCCAGGGATTTCAGGTTGTCGTGCAGTTCCATAACAGCTCCTTGTATCGCAACCGGTCACGGGTTCAGCAACCGTTGCAGCATCAGTTCATACTCTTCCAGCTTCCGTTCCAGCTTCGCCAGTTCATCCCGGCCATAGACCTCCTCGCCCTTGGCCAGCTCGGCCTTCAGCTCGGCAATGGCCTCCTGGATGGTCGGCTGCCACCCGGGAGAGCGCTCCACCCCGAGGAGCCGCAGGTTCTTGCCGCTCACGCCGCGCCCTCCCCCAGGATCCGGTCGTAGACCCCGCGGACCCCTTCGGTGATCTGTTCGTACTCCTTCATCAGGGCCTCCCCCGGGTGGCGCAACCTGGGATCGTAGCCGAGCCGCCGCGCCAGCACATCCAGGTACTCCTGGGAGCCGCCGAGATCGTTCATGGAGTAGTCGTGGACGATCCGCAGCCTGTTCTCCAGGCGACGGAGGAATTTGTAGCCGGAAAGGAGGATCTCCCCCTCTTCCTCCCCGAGGATACCGGCGCCCCGGATCGCCTTCAGGGCGACCAGGGTGTTGTTGCTCCTGATCTCGGGCATGGTGTGGCCGTGCTTGAGGAGAAGGTACTGGACGATGAACTCCACGTCCACCATCCCCCCCCGGCCGGTCTTGATGTTGTAGCTGCCGTCCTTCTCCCGGGCGATCTCGTTCTCCATCCGCATCCTGAGACGGTGGATCTCGGTCCGGGCCGCCTCGTCGGCGCTGAAGCCGTACACGGAATGGCGGATGATCTCATCGATCCCCTCGGCCAGCCTTTCCCCCCCCAACACGACCCGCGCCTTGGTGAGGGCCTGCCGTTCCCAGATCTGGGCTTCGTCCCGGTGGTACGCCTTGAACGACTCCAGGGAGGTCACCAGGGGCCCCGCGTTCCCCGAGGGGCGCAGCCGGGTATCCAGCTTGTAGACGTACCCCTCCCGGGTCTGGGTGGTGAGGATCATGATGATCTTCTGGCCGAGCTTGGCAAAGTACTCGTGGTTGCTGATCTGCTTGTCACCGTCCGTGTACCCCTGGTGGTCGTAGATGTAGATGATGTCCAGGTCCGAGTGGTAGTTGAGCTCCATCCCCCCCATCTTCCCCATGCCGATGACGGCGAAGCAGGCCTCGTGTGAGCTGCCGTCCGGCTCCCGGTAGAGGGGGCGGCCGAAGCGGGAAAGCTCGCCGCGGGCGATGTCGGCGGCGGCGCCGAGGCAGACATCGGCCAGGTTGGTGAGCTGGGTGGCGATCTCGGTCTGGCCGACCCTGCCGTAGATGTCGTTCATGCCGATCCTCAGGAACTCTTCGTGGCGATAGCGGCGCAGCACATCCAGCTGCTCCTCGAAGTCCTCGGCCCGGGCCAGCATGTCCCCCAGCTCCTGGACCATCACCTCCCGCGCCTTGACGGTCGACGCGGCGGCCCGGGCCACCATGCTGTCAAGCAGCTCAGGGTGGCCGATGAAGATCTTGGAGAGGAATTCGGACATGCCGAAGAGGGAGACGATGAGCTTCAGCACCTCCCGGTTCTCCGCCAGCAGGGCATAGATGGTGGAGCGGGAGCCGACGGCGCAGAGGAACCGCTCCATGTTTGTCATGGCCATGTCCGGGTCGGGGGAGGCGAAGATCTCCTGGAGCAGCGGCGGGCCGATCTTCTCCAGGAGACGCCGGGCCCGCTCGGTGAGGAAGGCCCGGGGGGGCCCGTCGCGCAGCAGGAGGAGGTGGTCATAGGCGATGTCCACCTGCTTGAAGCGCCGCTCCGCCAGCATGTCCTTCAGGAGGTCGGGATCTGCTGCCCGGTCGAAGAAGTGGTAGATCTCGGGCTGGACCTCCTCCTTCAGCTTCTCGTCCCGGGAGAGGAAGAGCTCCCCGTAGACCGCCGAAACCGTGGCACGGTGGCGCTCCAGCTCCTCCCGGAACCTCTCGGCGCCGTCCGGGGAGAGGAAGCCGCACCGCCGGGCAAGGGCATGGAATTCATCGTCCTTCTTCGGCAGGTTGTGGGTCTGGCGCTCCTGCACCACCTGGATGCGGTGCTCCACGGTCCGCAGGAAGCGGTAGGCATCCGCCAGGGCGGCGCAATCCGCCTCCCCCACCAGCCCGGCACCCTGGAGCAGCCTCAGGGAGCGGAGCGAGTTCCGTTCGCGCAGCTCCGGTTTCTTGCCGGCATAGACCAGCTGCAGGGCCTGGACAAAGAACTCGATCTCCCGGATACCTCCCCGGCCGAGCTTGATGTTGTACTCCCCCTCGAGCTCCCTGGCCAGGGATGCGTCGATCTTCTTCTTCATGGCCATCATGTCTTCGATGAGGTTGTAGTCCAGGTACTTGCGGTGGATGAACGGCTCAAGCCGCTTGAGCAGCTCCTCCCCCAGGGGGATGGAGCCGGCCACGGGGCGTGCCTTGAGCATGGCCGCCCGCTCCCATGACTGGCCCCAGAGCTCGTAGTAGACCTCGGCGGAGCGGAGGGAGACCGCCACGTCACCCCCCTTCCCCTCGGGGCGCAGCCCCAGGTCGACCCTGAAGACGAAGCCGTCCTCGGTCACCTGGGAAACCGCCTTGGTGATCATCTCGGCCTGCTTGACGAAGAAGGCGTGGAGGGAAACGGCACCCCGCACCCCGCCGTCACCGTCGGGGACGCCGCGGGTCTCCCCCTTGTCGGAGGAGTAGAAGTAGATCAGGTCGATGTCCGAGGAGAAGTTCAGCTCCCGGCCGCCGAATTTACCCATGCCGAAGACCGTCAACTCGGCCTCTTCGCCGGATTCGGCGATGAGGGGGGTGCCGTGCTCCCCCACCAGGAGGCGGCGGCTCTCCTCGCAGGCCACCTGGAGGGCGGCAGCCGCCAGGGCCGACAACTCGCGGGTCACCTCCTCCAGGGGGGCCAGCCCGCTCAGGTCCCGGGCGGCGATGCGGAGCATCTCCCGGTACTTGAAACGGCGCAGCAGGGGGAAGAGCCCCGGGAAGTCGATGCCGGCCGGAACCCGCTCCCGCAGGGCGGCGAGCATCTCCGCCTCGTTCCGGGTCCGGTCGATGGCCCGTTCGACGAAGATCTCGGCAAAGGAGCCGGGGTCGCGACAGATGATATTGGTGAGAAAGGGGGAGGAGCCGAGCAGGACAAGGAGCTGGGCCATCCGCCGACCGTCGCTGCAGAGGGGGACGAACTGCTCCGCCGGGATCACGGAGGTGATCCGTTCCAGGTTGTTGAGGGCCATGTCGGGCATGGCGGTCTCCAGGGCCGTCTCCAGGATGGCGGCAAGCGCCGGAGGGGGAAAATGGTCCGCCAGCAGCCGGATGTTGGTGGCCGAGCGGGGGGGGTAGGCAAAGCCGATCCCGGCGAGGAACTCCACCAGGGCCCGCTCGTTGTCCCCCTCCAGGTCCGGGACGAGGACGGCCTCCAGGGCCGCTCTGGTGTCGATCACCGGGTTCATTGTCCCACCAGCGCCTTCAGGCCGCTCTCGTAGTCACCCCGGACGAATCCCTTCTCCGTGATGATGGCGGTTATGTATTTTGCCGGTGTGACGTCGAAGGCCGGATTGCGCACCGTCACCCCCTCGGGGGCGATGGTGCGTCCAGCCAGGTGGGTGATTTCATGGGAGTGGCGCTCCTCGATGGGGATCTCGTCGCCGCTCGTCAGGGAAAGGTCGAGGGTCGACAGGGGGGCGGCGACGTAGAAGGGGATCCGGTTCTCCCGGGCCAGGACCGCCACGCTGTAGGTGCCGATCTTGTTGGCCGTATCGCCGTTGGCGGCAATTCGGTCGGCCCCCACCACCACGCAGTCGATCTCCCCCTTCTTCATGAACCAGCCGGCCATGTTGTCGGAGATGAGGGTCACGGGGATGCTGTCCTTCATGAGTTCCCACGCGGTGAGTCGTGCCCCCTGCAGCCACGGGCGGGTCTCGTCGGCAAAGACCCTGATGTTCTTCCCGGCCTCGTGGGCCGCACGGATCACCCCGAGGGCGGTGCCGTAGCCTGCCGTGGCCAGGCCGCCGGCATTGCAATGGGTCAGGACCGTCGCCCCCTCCCTGATCAGGGGGGCACCGTGGCTGCCGATCGCCCGGCAGATCCGCTGATCCTCCTGCTCGATGCTGATCGCCTCCGCCTTGAGGATGGCCCGTATGGATGCCAGGTCCTTGTCGCTGTTGGCATGGGCAACCCGTTTCATCCGCTCGATCCCCCAGAAGAGGTTGACCGCCGTCGGCCTGGTCCGGGCCAGCACGTCGCAGACGTTGTCCAGCTGGCGGAAGAACGACTCATGGGTGTCGGCGATGATGTCGCGGGCGCCGAGGGCAACCCCCATGGCCGCTGCCACGCCGATGGCCGGCGCACCACGGATGATCATGCCGCGGATGGCTTCCGCCACCCCCTGGAAGTCGGTGTACTCGTTGTAGATCTCCTCTCCGGGGAGCCGGGTCTGGTCGATCATGATCACCTTGTCATCGCGCCACTCGATTGTCCGGAACGACATGGATAGGTCCTCTGTGGGGGAAAGTATCTCCGGTGGGGAGTAAAGACGAAATAGTAGCAAATATGGGGGGATTAGTGAAACCAGTTTTTCTGGGTGGGCGGGAGGAGATACCCGTCCACCCATGAATGAACACCGGCCTCCGGGGAGGAGAACCGGCAGAGGCGGAATCGTGAGAAGGAAACGCGGCATTGTGGCCTCACAACTTCCCGAATGATGGTAGAATACAGGTACCGATTACCCCCTTGACCACGAGGAGCCCACGTGGAGCTGACTTTTTCGATTCTGGCCGTCGTGGCCACGACCGGCCTCATCGTCGCTGCCCACCTGCTGCTGGCGCTCCGCTGCGGGGCAGACCGCGTGGCCGAACTCGTCATTGTCACGGGAACGTTTGCGTGCGCCCAGATCGTCATGAGCGAGATCATCCTCGGCAGCATGGGTGCGCTCTACCCCGGTCTCCTCACCATCCTGAACTCTGTCGTTGCCCTCGCCATCATCGCTGCCTCTTCCCGCAACCCGTCCACACCCCGGTCGCTCCTAAGGAGAGGTGCCCGCCGGATCACCGTGGTGGCCGGGACAATCCGGGATGTCACCTCATGGCACCATGCCGCCCTCGCCTTTCTGGCTCTGTGCACCCTCCTCTGGGTTGCAGCCGCGGTCGCCTGCCTGCCGCCGCGGGGCGTTGACGACCTGACCTACCACCTTCCGCCGGTATTCGAGTACATCGCCACGCACCGCATCACCCTGCTGCCGGTCGAACTCAGGCTCCAGTTCGCCTACCCGCAGAACGCCGAGCTCCTCTTTCTCTGGCCGACCATATTCCTGCACAGCCAGCAGTTCGTCGACGGGGCAAACATTGTCTTTCTCCTCTTCTCCCTCGTCATCGTCTACGGGCTTGCCCGTGAAACGGGCAGACGCGTCGAGGAGGCCCTATTCATCGCCCTCCTCTTCTTTTTCACCCCCGTGCTCCTCATCCAGAGCGGCTCGAACTATATTGACCTGATCGTGGCGACCTTTTTCCTGGCGGCCCTCTACTGCACCCTGCGCTTCCTCCGGACGGCCCACCCCCTGTCCGCCCACGGGGCGGCCACCGCCATCGGTCTGGCATGCGGCATGAAGTACACCATGCCCTTTCTCCTCCTGCCGCTCTTTCTCGTCATGCTCCCCCCCCTCTCCAGGCTGCCGAAACGGCACCTGGCAGCCGTTGCCGCCTCGATCCTCTCCCTTGGCGGGTGGTGGTACCTCCGCAACGCCCTTCAGCTGGGGAATCCGCTCTACCCCATGAATTTCCACGCAGACGGCATGGGGTTCATGGCCGGCAAGGGGGAGTTCAACCTCCTGGGCTCACTGTTCAACGGGAAAAAATGGGCCTGGCTCTACCTGCGGGATATCGGTATCGGCACCCATGACGGGGGGTTCGGCCTGCTCTTCTGGGGGTTCGGCACCATCTCCTTGATCGTGGTAGTGACCAGGTCTCTCCTTTCACGACCCGGGACAGAGAAGCGTATGCTCCTCATCTGGCTGCAGACCATCCCGATGATCGCCATTCTCCTGCTGGTGCCGGAGAATGAGTTCCCGTTTGCCCCCCGCTTTTCCGTCCCTGCCGTCGCCATAGGCCTGCTGGCCTTCGGGGAACTCCTCTCCCTGATCACGGCCACCCGTCATCGGGCACTGCTGCACCTTGCCTGCACCATCTTTGCGCTCCATTCGGTCATCCTGCTGGCTGACGCGAAATCTCCGACCTACCGGCTGGACAGGGTCTTCTCCGACCGACGCCATGGCATCGAATCCTCCGAATTCGCCTATTACCAGGATTCGTACGCGGCATTGGGCAGGTGGAGCCATGCGTGGGAACCACTGGACCTCCTGACCCGCAACGCGCGTGAAGGGGCTGCCTGTTACATCGCCGCCCCCAAAGGCCTCTTCCTGACCGCCCCCCTTTACGGAACCCGCCTGCAGAACAGGGTCTGGAACTTCGACCCTGCCCCGGCACGATCTCCCGACGCCTTCGTGTACTACCAGGGCGGGAATGGCGAGGTCAGCTACCTCGGCAGCAAGGTCACCCTGGATGAAGTGGTCGCACATCCCGGCTATCTGCTGGTGTCCCAGTCGCCGGAGCCCGGGGCCTTCCTGTTCGTCAACAGGTCACTCCTTCAGGACCGACGAGCCCATGACGACCTGGCAGCCTTTTACCAGAGGGGATGGCCTGACGGGATAGCTGCGGCCAGGGTCGTGCCTTCCTGCCTTGAAGACGGCCTCCCCGTCATCGCATCGGGCAGTGCCGGCTACGGTCTCATGGCACAGAAACTCTCCGGAAAGCTGCATAATGACGTCATACTCGCTCCGCCGGGGTGGGAGCGACGGGTTGCGGAAGCACGAAACTTCTCGGCATGCTACAGCATAGCTGCCCCTTTGGCTGGCTACGATGCCAGGGCCCTGCCCTGTCCCGGTATCCGGATATTCAAGAACACCAGGAAAACGAAACGTTACGGAGAGATCTGATGCGCACGACTCCCCCCGGCAGTACACCGGAAAAACAGGGGACCGGCAGGGGCCGGGCAGGGGATTTTATCCTCCTGGCCCTTCTGCTCTCCTCGGCCGCGGTTCACTATACCGCCGTCCGGGAGGTCTATCTCGACGCCTTCAGGGCGATGGCCCTCGCGGTCCGCACGGCACTCTTCCCGTGAGGCCGGCCGGAAACGGGACGGTATGATAAATCCATTGAATTTGGCCGGCAGTGATAGTACGTTGTAAGTTCATACATTTAATGAGAATCTGCCCCGGGTCCCTCGCCTGACGGCAGGTCCGGACATGAAATGGGCAGAGCCGCCGTCGTCATCACATACTGCATCTTTTTCCTTTCCGGGGCAGCGGCCTTGGTCTACGAAATCGTCTGGAGCCGCTACCTGAGCCTCGTTTTCGGCGGCTCGCACCTGGCGGTGACCACCGTGCTCGCGGTGTTCATGGCCGGACTTGCCCTGGGCAGCTACGTCATCGGCAGACGCATCGACGGCTGCAGGCGCCTGCTCCGCCTCTTCGGCCTGCTCGAACTGGGTGTGGGAGCATCGGCCCTCCTCTTTGCCGGGCTCATGCAGATCTACCCACCGGTCTACATCACGCTGGCCCAACTGGCACCCGATTCCCCCCTCTATCTCTCCCTGGTACGCATCCTCTTTGCCCTGGTCGCCCTTATCGTCCCCACTACCCTCATGGGAGGGACCCTGCCGGTGCTGACCGCGTTCACCTCCCGACTGTTGCACGGTACGGGGATCCGCCTCTCCTTCCTCTACGGCTGCAATACCCTCGGCGCGGTCTGCGGCGCAGCCGCAACCGGCTTTATCATGCTCCGGACCCTCTCCATGGGGAGAACTGCGGCTGTCGCCATTGCCATCAACCTGACAACGGGGATTGCGGCCATCCTGCTCCAGAGGTTCCTCACCTCCCATGGTGGCGACGTGGAGACAGCCGGCGACGAAGCGCCCGCAGTGCCATCCTCTCCGGCGGAGCCCCTCCCCCTTCGCCTGGTCATCTGGGGAGTCGGGCTGAGCGGCTTCTGCGCCATGGCCTACGAAGTGCTCTGGAACCGTGTCCTGAGTATCGCCATCGGCGCCAGTGCCTACGGGTTCACCCTGCTCCTGATGGCCTTTCTCGGCGGCATCGGCATGGGGAGTTCCTTCTTCGGCGGCGTCTGCCGTTTTGCCGGCAGACGCCGTGGGGGGAACAGCGACACGGTAGGTTCCATCACCGCCTTCGGCGCCGTACAGATACTGATTGGGGGAACCGCACTCCTTGCCTCCACCCAATTCGGCAGGATTCCCGCCTACGTCTCATTCCTGCACGACTATGCCTCCCGCATGGCCCCCGACGGTGACCAGTTTCCTCTCATCCAACTGGCCAATTTCATCCTGGTATTCTCCTTCATGTTCATACCGGCATTTTTCATGGGGGTCGCCTTCCCCCTTGCCGGGGCAATCCACTGCCGCTACCGGGAAAGGGTCGGGTCAGCCGTGGGGGAACTCCTCTCCGTCAACACCTGCGGCGCCATTCTCGGTGCAGGTGTCAGCGGCTATCTGCTCATCTACCTGTTCGGCATCCAGCGCTCCCTGCAGATCATCATCCTGCTCAACATGGGATACGGCCTGCTGGTCATCGCCGCCCGCAAGGGGGGCCGCACGGCCGCCCTCCTCACTGGTGCCGCCCTGGCCGCACTCCTGCTGGTACCGATCGCCGCCCCCGGCGCATGGAGGCTGTGGGAGCCCAAACTCTTCGCCATTTACCAGTCCAACAAACCAGGGGAGTACGGAACGGCCGAAGATGTCCGGGAGATGCTGGCCAACATGGATGTACGCTACTATGCCGAAGGGACACACTCCATCGTCAGCTCGGTACAATCAGCCGACACCCTGTTTTTCATCACCAACGGCCGGGTTGAGGCATCCAACGACCGCCAGGACATGCAGTGCCAGTATGTGCTCGGCCACCTCCCCATGCTCCTGCACAGGCATCCCCGCAGCGTCTTCGTCCTCGGCACGGGCAGCGGCATGACCCTGGGAGCCACCTCCGTACACCCGGAAGTGGAGCGGATCACCCTGGCGGAGATCGAACCGGGCGTTCTCGGGGTCGCCCGTACGTTCGGCATCGACAATCATTACATACTGAACAGGCCCGATCCCCGCCTGAAAATCGTCTTCAACGACGGTCGCAATCACCTGCTCACCACCAGGGAGAGATACGACGTCATAACCGCCGATCCGGTCCACCCCTGGTTCAGCGGTTCCGGGTACCTCTACTCCACCGAGTACTTCCGGTTGGCGGCGCAGCGGCTCAATCCCGGGGGTATCGTCTGCCAGTGGCTCCCCCTCTACGAACTGACCGGGGAGAACCTCCGCTCCGTGGTCCGAACGATCCGGGAGAACTTTGCCTACGCCATGATCTGGGTAACCCACTACGATGCCGAGATCGTTGCCAGTAACTCGCCCATCATTATCGACGAGGCTGACCTGGCACGGCGCATAGCCAGCCAGCAGGTCCTGGACGACCTCCGTGAAATCGGCATGGGGAGCGCGGAAAACTTCCTCAGCTTCTTCGTCATGGGAACAGAAGGGACAACGGCATACAGCAGGGGGGGTAAGATCAATACCGATGACAATCTCTACCTGGAGTTCTCCGCCCCCCGGAGCCTCGGCAGGGAATACCTGAGGGGAGCCAACCTGGCGGAACTGCTCGGCTACCGTGAGAGCCTCCTCCCCTATCTGCGCAGACCATCAGCACCGGCAGAGGCAGCTCGCCAGGCAGCGCGCTGGACGGCGAACCACCGGGCGGCCCTCCTCGACGACCGGGCCCATGTCCTCGAAGTCCAGGGGGAGCACATGAGCTATGAATTCGTCGACATTGCCCGTGAACTGGAAAACAGGTACCCCCGGTACGCACCCTGGAGAGCCATCAGGGATGAAGCGGAAGGCAAAGGGGGGGTACCGGAGCTGCTCCGGTCAACGGATCTGCCCCTGCTGGACGAACATGAGTCACCGGTCACCGCGCGGATCGCCGCAATCCTCGTGCGCAGGGACAACCGGCAGTCGCGTCTGTTTTTCGTCGACGATACCTCCCGCACCGTTTTCGGCAAGTTCCGGATACGGCGGGGTACTGACAAAGGGTACATCGCCAACATGGCCACCAGCATCATCCGCCAAGCAGACGAGATCTATGCCGAGGAAAAATCCGCCGCCCGTACTGCGGGAAAGACACTTCCGTCCCTGTTAGCCGTTTTCCCCAGGATCAAAACGGCCGTGGAAGCACGGCTCGACAACGAATGACGGCCGACCGGACAGACCATGCAGTCCTAACACCTTCTTCGGCAAAGCAGAAACACCCGCTCCCCTCCGAAGAGGACCGTCTCCCCCACTAGTCGAATCATTGCGGGGATTGCCAGACGCCGTAGCGAGGTGCTGTAAGAGAGTGTACCGGGGTGTCACCGCGGATGCAGACAACGACAGGGAAATCGCCGCGACAACGGCAACCGGCTCCGCCTGAGATACCCGCCCACGTTCCCCACGGGAGCCCTCCAACGACAAGCTGATCGTGTTGGCACATCATAAAAAAAGACGGGGTCACGATGTGACCCCGTCTTTTTTTACCCGCGGCGTGCGTTCGATCAGCAGGGATGAACAACCGCACTACCTACAACCTTCGGAGTTACGTAGCTCTTTTT
>CALMBF010000047.1 GCA_937860145.1 uncultured Geobacter sp. | reverse complement strand
CGCCACGGGACGGCGACTTCAACACCGTCAACCGGAGCGCCGGCTCCAATTTCGCGAAGGGTGCCAGCACACCGCCACGGGACGGCGACTTCAACACCGTCAACCGGAGCGCCGGCTCCAATTTCGCGAAGGGTGCCAGCACACCGCCACGGGACGGCGACTTCAACACCGTCAACCGGAGCGCCGGCTCCAATTTCGCCAAGGATGGCAGCAGCGTGCCCCGCGAGGGGGATTTCAACGCCGTTAACCGGGACAGGGGCTCCAATTTTGCCCGTGTTGAACCGGAATCATCCCGGGAGATGGATGCCAACCGGGCAAACCGCGACGCCAACTCCAACTTCGCCAAGAGCGGCATGGGTTCGCCGCGGGAACCGATGCAGGGGATGAAGTACAATGTGGACCGGAACACCTTCGGCGCTGACCGGCGAATCAGCGAAAACGACGACCGTTTCGCCGGACTCTGCCTCAAGTGCCACACCAAGGAGAGCCTTACCTCCCGGAACGAGGCAGGGATGATCCACCGCACCGTCAAGGGGTGGGGGAGCAACAAGGAGCACTCCTTCCCCTGCTCCAAATGCCACCAGGCCCATAACTCGGGCCTGCCGAGACTGATGCAGACCAACTGTTTCGAACAGGGGCCCAGCGGCCTGCGGGAAAGCAGCGGCATCTCCTGGCTCCCCTACAAGAAGGATGAACCGGCACACGGCAGCATAACGGCCCAAAACTCCGCTCCCCTCCAGAGCAACAAGATCGTCGGCTGTCATGTGAAGCAGTTCGGCAAAGCCATGGCCGGTGGACAGCAAGGTAATGGAGGGGGGAACTGGAAAGAGGTCACCTCGTGGTAAGGGAACTCGCCCTGCTCGCCCTCACCCTTGCGGTGACCGCTCCTCTCCAGGCAGGGGAGATCCGGTCGGGGGTGACGGCTGTTCCCGCCGCCAGGGCCGACAAGGGGTTCACCGAGCCGTTGACCGGCATGGAGTTCGTCACCGTGCCGGGGGGGTGTTTCACCATGGGGGATACCCATGGCGATGGCCAGGGGGATGAGAAACCGTTGCACCGGGTCTGCCTGGACAGCTTTTCCCTGGGCAGATACGAGGTGACCAATGCCCAGTTCCGCAGGTTCCGGCCGGAGCACGACAGCGGGGCTTACGACGGGAACTCTCTCAACGGGGACGATCAGCCGGCAACCAACGTCTCCTGGTACGACGCGGTTGCCTATGCCCGCTGGCTGTCGGCCAGAACCGGCCGCACCTTCCGTCTCCCCAGCGAGGCGGAGTGGGAGTATGCCGCCCGGGGGGGGACCGACGGGAGGAACTACTGGGGAGAGGATACGGCCGTCGCCTGCCGCAATGCCAACGGTGCCGACCTGAGCGCCAGGGCCCAGTGGCCCGAATGGACCACCACCGACTGCAATGACGGCTACCGCGTATCCGCCCCCGTGGGTAGTTTCCAGCCCAACGGCTACAGTCTCTACGACATGATGGGGAACGCCTGGGAATGGACCAACGACTGGTACGATGCCGGCTATTATTTCGACTCGCCGGTCAACAACCCGCCTGGCCCTGCGAGCGGCAGGCTGAAGATCCCCCGTGGCGGCGGCTGGGGGAATGCCTCGGAGTGTGTCCGGGTTGCCGACCGCAACGGTTTCGATCCCGACTTCACCATCCTTTTCCTCGGGTTCAGACTGGCCGCTTCGGCTGAACAGCCTGCCATGCCCCCGGGCTCTCCCCGACTGACCACACCAGGAGCACCATGATCCGACAGCTGCGCATCATCCTCGTCACCCTTGCCACGGCCTTCTTCCTGACCGGCGCACACGCCGCAGAGGCCGGCACCGGACCGTTCAGGGACCCCTATACCGGCATGGAGTTCGCCCCCGTGCCGGGGGGATGCTTCATTGCCGGAGCCACCGACGGCAACAGCGACGAGAGACCTCCCCACGAAGTCTGCCTCTCCCCCTTCTACCTGGGGAGATACGAAGTCACCCAGGGCCAGTGGCGCAGGGTGATGGGTTCAAACCCTTCCCTCTTCGCCGCCTGCGGCGATGACTGTCCGGTGGACCAGGTCAGCTGGAGCGACGCCCAGGAGTTCATTGCCCGCCTGAACAGGCTGACCGGCAGGGGCTATCGCCTCCCGACCGAGGCGGAGTGGGAGTACGCTTGCCGGGGAGGGGGGGGGCCGAAACGGTATTGCGGTGACGATATCGATGCCATCGCCTGGTATGACCGCACCAGCGGCAACCGGGTCCACCCGGTGGGAAAGAAACATCCCAACGGCTTCGGCCTCTATGACATGAGCGGGAACGTCTGGGAGTGGGTTCAGGACTGGAACGGCCGCTACCAGCCCCGGAAGCAGCAGGACCCCACGGGACCGGGGACAGGTTCCAGCCGTGTCCGCCGGGGGGGGAGCTGGCAGTACGGTGCGGACAAGGCCCGCGCCACCTGGCGCAGCAGCGGCTACCAGGAAGACCGCGCCATGGATATCGGATTCAGGGTAGCCCACCCCGCACAGAGCCCGACGGCAAGGTAAGCCGGGGCTCTCCTGGCAACGCCCGTTCCGGCTCCAGGGGGAGCCTGCGGCGGAATTTGCCTCTGGATTTATGAAGAGCCCCGTGATAATTTTGGCCATGAGTTGGTAAACAATGACGTTTATCGTGCGAAGGAGTACTCATGGTTGACCGTTTTTCCCGCAACACCCTTCTCTGCCTCGCTCTCCTGACTTCATCCCTGTTCTGTTCCGTCGGCACTGCCGTGGCAAAGGTGTGCCTCGACTGCCACGAAGACATCGCCGGCCAGTTCAACACCGGATCCCACCACGTCCAGGGAATCACGATATCCTCCACGCAGTGCTATGCCTGCCACTGGGAAGCCGGCGCCGACGGCCAGGTCGACCCGACCTACCACCAGCAGGACAGGACAAGGGTGGATCTGGTGATCTGGGGTGAACATTCCCGGCCGAAGGAGTACCAGGCCGGGAGTACGGCGGTGGTTTTTTCCGCTGGCGCCATGGGTACCGGGGAGGAACGTACTGCCGTGGGGATGGTCTCCCGCCACTGTCTCGGCTGCCACAGCGACCAGAACAATGCGGCCACCCCCTTCGGTGACGGCAAGACCCCTCGCCAGTATGCCTGGGACGGCCAGAGTATCGCCTCCCGCTATGGGAACCGGCAGACAACGGCATGGGGCAAATATTCCACCAGCGCAACCAACAAAAAATACCGGATCACCAAGGCGCTGTCAGCCCACGGCAATGCCGCCGCCAACCAGGGAGGGTGGAGCGCCGGCAACGGATACGACGGCGACATGCCGCTCACCCGGGGTGGTGCGGGAGCACGGAATGTCGAATGCTACGACTGTCACAATGCCCACGGTTCGGCCGTTACCGGAACAACATCGAGCTACCGCACTGCTGACGGCAGCTATGGTGGCGGGATCCTCAAGCAGACCGTTGCCGGCAGTGGCGGGTACAAGACCGGTTACCAACCGGCCGGCAATCCCGACACGACCAGTCCGAACCCGTACAATCCCGGGGCGGGGCTCTGCTTCGACTGCCACGAATCGGCCGCAGCCGGTGCTACCCCCTGGGGCTACCGCGACACCTTCGGAGCGACCCAGCCGATCATCGGCTACAAGGACACCCTCCGCTTCGGCCCGGGGGTCAAGGGGTCAACATCCCGTTTCAGCGACCGCCAGAGCCGCACCACCATCGCAAGCAGCCATCTCAAGGCCGGCAGGTTCCTGAACCACTCCGCCCACGACGTGATCAGGGGTCTCTGCACCCCCTGCCATGACCCCCACGGGGTCAGCCGTACCCTGGGAGAACGGATGCCCTACTCGGTACCCCTCCTCAAGGGGACCTGGCTCACCTCCCCCTACAAGGAGGACGGCCCGCCATCCGCAGCCCAGCAGAAAGAGGGGGGACCAAAGGGAGCGGGGACTGACAGCCGGGGGATTGCCTGGGAAAAGGGTGACTTCAGCTTTACCAACCGGGAGATGAACGCCAACTTCGGCATCAACGGCGGCGGTGCCCCCCGGGAGCCCATGTCCCGCTCCGGGATGAAATACAACGTGGACCGGAACACCTTCGGCGCAAGCGGCCGGATCACGGAAAACGACGACCGGTTTGCCGGCATCTGCCTCTCCTGCCACACGAAAACGAGCCTCACCGGCAACGACAGGATCGGCCGGATTCACCGCACCGTCAAGGGGTGGGGAAGCAACAAGGAACACGCCTTCCCCTGCGCCAAATGCCATCAGTCACACAACTCGGGGCTGCCGCGGCTGATGCAGACAAACTGCTTCGAAGTCGGACCGCCGGGCCTGCGGGAGAGCAGCGGCCTCGCCTGGGTGCCGGAGAAGAAGAACGGCACGGGGGACGCCCCCAAACCGGAGACGACGAAGCAGTCTGCAAAGGGTAAGAAATCGACCAAGGTGGAGATTGTCGGCTGCCATGTCCGCCAGTTCGGCGGCAACCCGGCCAAGCAGGGGGGTGGAGGAGGGCAGTGGAACGAGAAGTCGAGCTGGTAGGAATTCCGTAAAACAAGAGGGGGGCATGGATAATCCATGCCCCCCTCTTCATGTGCCGTGACCGGTCCGCTCCCGGATCCGGGACTACTGGCGGGCGGCAACGTCCGGCACGCCACCGCGCACCAGCCTGACATAGAACCGGTAACTCTTGTTGTTGCCGTCACTGATGCCGTAGGGGAAATAGACATTCCAGGCATAGGCGGGATTGCCGTCGTAGGGGGTGCTGGACCAGAAGGACATGGTTGGTGTCGCGGGGAAAACTATTTCGTTGATCGCCGGCATGGTACACTGGCGTTCGATGATGGAGTTCAGTTCCTTGATGTTCGGCAGACGCCAGTCGTTTTTCCCCGCAAAACGGCTCTCCGCCCCGGCCTTGAGGGCCTCCTGCCAGGTAAGGGCCAGCGGTGACCCCTTTTCACAGACAGCCCCCTCCAGCCCCTCGCTGCAGCGTTTCCAGGTGAGCCCGGTGACCGTGTCGGTTACCGTACCGTCACCGTTCTCCGTGAAACGGTTGATGGGGGTCGACGGCTTCGGCCAATAACTGTGGCAGGTCTGGGCGGCCGGGACAGCGGTGGCGGACAGGGTCACCAGTGCCAGCAGGATGCAGGCTCTTCTCACGTGCTTCATTTCACGTCTCCTCGGGCATCAACAGCCCGCCCTTTCACCAGGCGGACATACAGGAGGTAATTCTTGCTGCTGTTATCGTGGACCCCGTCGTTGAAATTGATGTTCCACGCCCCGTTCTGGTAGCCGGCATAGGGGGTGGCGGACCAGAAGTTGGAGGCCGGCGTCCCCGGGAATACCGTCAGGTTGATGGACGGCATGGTGCACTGGTACTCCAGCAGAGTCGCCAGTTCGCTCACCGTGGGCAGACGCCACCCGTTCCCGCCGGCAAAGGTGCTTCCCTGGGCGACGGCAACGGCATCGCTCCAGGTATAGGTCACCGCCTTGCCGTTGGCACAGGTTTCTCCCCCCTGCCCTTCGCTGCATCGTTTCCAGAGCAGGCCGGTAACCTTGTCCCTGATGGTACCGTCACCGTTAACCAGATAGCGCTCCGGGGGGGCGGAGCGGGGGAGGTCTGCCGTACGGCAGGTCTGGGTGGCCATAAGGGGAGCGGGAGCGTGCAGCAGCAGGGCTGCAGACACCAGTATCAGAAAGGCTTTCCTCATGGGGCATGACTCCTTTGTCAGGGGTTCGGTCATTTTTTCCCGCTGCGGACCAGGCGCAGGTAGTAATTCCAGCTTTTCACGCAGGTACCCAGGTAGCCGTCGTCGAAAATGACTATCCAGGCGTAGGACGGTCCGGCAGCTGAAGGGGTGCTGGACCAGAACCCCGCCGGCATGATGATGTCGGGGAAATAGGCGGTGGAGATGGCGGGGAGGGTCCGGCCGTAATCGACGATGGTGGAGAGTTCATCCACCGTGGGCACCCGCCAGTCATGGTAGCCGCACCAGCCGGCGGCGTTGACCGCCTCGGCATACTTCATGGTGTCGCACCCTCCCCGGACAACTGCCGGGGATCCGCAGGTTATGTCGTCGGGCTCTCCCTCCCGCCCCTCGACCCCGTTGTTCACCCTTTCATCGGGATTGAACCAGGTGTAGGTATGCTCCTTGCCGTGCAGGCCGCCATTCGCCTCCTTGACCTCCCAGACCAGACCGGTAACGTTGTCCCGGACGCAGTTCCAGGCAGGAGCAGTGTCGGGCAGGGCTTTCCCGGCAGCATCGAGCTTGGTAAAGGAGAGCCGCCGGGGATAGTCGGCATCCTGGCGCGGAAAAGCGGGCTGGGGGAGGGGCAGGCGGGTGGCGGAACCATCCCCCCAGGCCGTCACGCCGGTACCGGTCAGGGGAGCACCGGCAGCCAGGGGGGGCAGCAGCAGGAGTGCGCTGGCAGAGGCGAGGAAGAGCGTCCGCCTCATTTTTTCCCTGCCGGTGAATCGGGGATTGCCACTGCAGGATTGATGTCGTTGACCCGCTTCCATTTCTTCTCCGGTTTGGGCTTGCCGGTGGACCCGATACCGTCGAACACCTTCACATTGAGGATCACGCCGGTTACCTTCACGCCGCTTTCGATGGAAACCATGAGCGGATCGAACTCATCGGTGGTATTGAGGCGCTCCCCCGCCTCGGGAGCACCGCCACCGATGACCCCCCGTACCCGGAGCCAGTAATCGCCCCCCTCGGCGACCCGGAGGGAAAAACGCCCCTCCTTGTCGGTCCGGTCAGAGATGAAGGCCGGCCGTCTCCTGGCCTCCCTCGTATAGAACGCAAGCACCACGACATTGTCCACCGGCTTTTTGCTCTCCAGGTCCACCACCACCCCTTCGATGGCGGTGATCCCCTTGGTCCGCTCCGACATGTCCGGTGTCCAGAAGAACGACCCCTGCAGCTTTCCCAGGTTGACCGGGGAACCGTTCACCACCGTGATCGGCTTCGGGTTCCCCTTGGCATCGGCATGGAAGTAGAGGTATTCACTATCCAGTGGAGGACCGATCTCGCCGTCCATCTTCTTCTGGGCAATCATCAGGTAGTAGGTCCCCTCGTCCAGGGGGGCAAAGAACTTCCCGTCGGCATCGGTGGCAAAGACCATATCGGGGATGCGCCAGTATTTATACGGGTTCGGGGGTGGGCCGCTGTAGTCGCTGAAGAGCAGGACCACGCCGTTGGCCATCGGCGTTTTGTCATTGATCATGACCTGCCCGGAGACACCGTTCCGCACCGGGGGTGATGCGTTCTCCGCAGCCCCGAGCGGTACGGCGATGGCGAGCAGGATGAGAAGCAGCAAAATGCGGTACACCTTCATGGGACACCTCTATCTCGTTACGAGCGCTTGGTAAAAATCAGGAAGTCCTGGTAGGGCAGAAAGAGGAAATCGGCCTCAAGCGCGAATCCGGCCTTTTCCATTTCGGCAACGGTCTGTTCCTTGGAGACCATCTTGTGCCGTGGCGGGGCCCCGGGGATCTCCGCCTTGTAGTTGAAGGAGACGATCGCAACCCGACCATGTGGCTTCAGCCGGTCGCGCAGGCGCAGCAGGTAATCCCCCCGGTTGTCGAAAAACAGGAAGGTATCGCAGATAAAGATGAGGTCGGCCCCCCCCTTGGGGAGACCGGGGTCATCGAGTGCCGCCAGGATCCCCCTGACGTTGCCATGCCCCTCTTTTTTCGCCCGCTGCTCGATCAGGCTGATCATGCCGGGATCCACATCCACGGCATATACCACGCCGCCCGTGCCGACCCTCTTTGCAAACTGCAGGGTAAAGTAACCGGTGCCGGCGCCGATATCGGCAACAACGTCACCCGACCTGATCAGCAGGTAGTCGAGCACCTTCCCCGGCTGCTGCCATTCGCCCCGACGGGGGTCATCCATGTAGGCCGTCGGCACGGAGACGGTGAAGGAGTTGCCTTTCCCCTGCCCGGCGGCGGGTTCTGCGGCCTGGCCCCTGGTCGCCATCAGGAGCAGGAGCCCGATCAGGAAAATACGTTTCATCTCACCACCTTTGGCCGGTCCTGCCGCACAAGGCGGAAACCGAGATAGCTGCTGCGGTACTCGGGGACGGCAAAGTCCCGGTAGGAGGCGCGCACCCCCCGGGCATCGTAGAACCAGCTGCCTCCGCGAAAGATCCGCTTCGTCCCCTCTCGTGCACCAGCGGGATTGTCCCGCGGGCTCTGCCGGTAATATCCCTCGCCATACCAGTCGGCAGTCCACTGCCACACGTTGCCGCTCATGTCATACAGGCCGAGGGCATTGGGCAGCTTCTCCCCCACCGGGTGGGTCCTGTTGCCGGAATTGGCTCCGTACCAGGCGACCGCGTCCACGTCGTCCCCGCCGGCATACCGTTCGATCCTGCCGCCGCCACGGGCCGCATACTCCCACTCGGCCTCCGTCGCCAGTCGATAGGAACCACCGTCCCGGTCCGACAGCCAGGTCGCGTAGGCAACCGCATCGTTCCAGCTGACACAGACCACCGGGTGGCGGTCATCCTGGGGGAAGCCCGGGGCACGCCATGTGGCGGCAGGGTCCTTTTTCCACTCCACCCCGTCGTAGACGTAACAGCCGTCACCACGTTCGGCGTCGGTGCGGTAGCCGCTCTCTCGCACGAATCGGGCAAACTCTCCCACGGTTACCGAAAAGGTGCCCATGCTGAAGCCGTCCAGACAGACCTCATGCACCGGCTTCTCGATATGGTAGCCGTCACTGAAACCGTTACCCATGAGAAAACATCCCGCCGGCACCTGGGCGAAGCGTGCATCGCCCCTCTCCGCGGGACGAACACCGGACGGATGGTGGGCACTGCAGCAACAGCAGAGCAGCAGGCCGAGCAGCGCAACGGTTATTTTCACGAGCACGCGGAGCCCCCGATCGATCCTTTTCAAAGGAGATATTATTGCATTTATGGTTTTATTGGCAAAGCATATTTGCAGGAACGACCGACGGGATTCAGCGTCCTCCGGGGAAATAGCGCCGGACGAGGTCGGCGAACCGGCCGTCACTCCTCACCGGCATCAGCTCAGGGTCGTTCATGATCCCGGCATAATCGGCATACCCCCGTTGCAGCGCCCGCTCCAGCCATGCCACCGCTCCCCCCGTATCTCCCCTGAGAGCCTCTACCCTGGCCAGCTCGTAGGCGGTCGCCGGGTCGGACTCCTTCTGCAGCCCATCGAGCCGCAGGTAGACGGAGAGGGCATCATCCAGACGATTCATCACCACCAGCAGATTCCCCAGTTTCCTCTGCACCTGCTCCGCATCGGGCTGCAGCTCCAGCGCCTTGAGATAACGCTGTTCCGCCTCCCCGTACTGCGACTGACGGCTTGCCAGTTCCCCGTAGGCAGCCCACCCCATGACATTCCTGGGGCTGCGGCGCAGCAGCTCCCTGAAGGTGGCATCGGCGGAGACATAATCCCGCTGCTCGGTGTATGCGACCCCGAGATTGTAGCGACTGATGTCATTGTCCGGACAGAGCTGGAGCGCCCGTTTAAAGGCCTCTTTCGCTTTTTCGTAATCAGGGGCGGCGTTGTAATACTGGTACGATTCGCCCAGCGCCTCCCATGCCTGGTAAAACCCGGGCACTTTCCTGACCGTGTCCTCCCAGAGCGTCACGGCATCCCGCCAGACCGGGACCCGCTGCACCGAACCCAGCGCCAGCAGCAGGACCGGCACGGCCGGCAGCACCACGGCCAGTGGCGCCGGCAGGCGGGAGCTTTTCGCGAGGACGCCGACCCCATGGGCGACCAGTGCCCCCGCACCGATCATGGGGAAATAGAGATAGCGGTCATTCATCATGGTGACCAGCGGCACGATCTGGGAGACGGGGAGCAGCCCGATGAAAAAGAAGAGCGGCCAGAACGCCAGGGGCCTGTTGTGGCGATAGAGGCGGACGATCAGCCAGGCCAGGGCAGCAAGGAACAGGGTTGCCATGATGACGGCCAGGTCGGGATACCGATGCAGGGGGACCGTATAGTAGACGCTCAGGTCGCCCGGCCAGACCACCATGCGGAGGTAGCGGCAGAAGACGATCAGCATGGTGAGGAACGCTGTCTCTTATACACATCTCCGAGCCCACGAGACCGTACTAGATCTCG
>CALMBF010000046.1 GCA_937860145.1 uncultured Geobacter sp. | reverse complement strand
AACACCTCTATCTTTATGAGCCCCAGGCGGACGGCACCTATGCTGCTGCCGGCGTTTTAACGGTTGGTGCCGAACTGACGGGTGGAAACGGGAAAACGAAGTCGGGAACCTATTCGCTCGGCGACAACCTCCGCGTTTTCGCTTTTGAAGCCGATGGGAAGAGGGGAAAAGACCTCTATATCGGCAATGCTGCCGGCGAGATCCGCTTCGCCCGCTCCTACGGGAAGTCTTTCGTCCCGGCCTACAGCGCAGCTCTTCTCGAAAAGGTGAGCCAGATCGAAGAGGCGGTTCGCGTGGAAGTTCCTGCACTCATTGACAATGTCACCGCGATTTCCGCTGCCATTCAGTCTGGTGATTTTGCCGCGGCATTGTTGGCCTCCGAGGCCCTCGAGGCTCTCTTGACGCCAGGCACGGAGCTTGCAAAATCGTTAGGCGAGTTGTCGGCGCTTCTGCGCTACACGCCGACCATCTAGTCACTGCAAAGCTCAACACTGTCGTTTAGGTTGTTCAAGGCGATCGTGCGAAACAGAGAAAAGAGGTAGAGGATGCTTTTCGAAAAGGCCAAAAGGGTTCTTGTCGCTGCAGTCCTGACCGTGTTTGTCGTTCCGGCGGCGCACGCATTGGGACCGCACAATGTTGTCAATACCGTGCACAACCTGTCTTCTACCGGGCCGCAGGCCATGTACAACACTGACACTACCCAAGTTTGTGTTTTTTGTCATACGCCGCACGGGGGCAATGCCTCTGCCCCCCTTTGGAATCGTCAGATGCCGACCTCCAGTTGGACGCATTATGACAGTTCTACCCTGACCAGCGTTGTAGGGAGCAACCCCACGCGTCCGGTTAGTGCCGAGTCTCTGATGTGTCTGAGCTGCCATGATGGTTCTATCGCAACGAATAGAGTTCTCAATCCTCCAGACGGTCTTACCGGTGTCAATGCTCCTCAGCCCTCGACACAGTTTGGTGATTCAGAAATTGTCGGGATCCCTGGTGTTTTCAACCGCATTGGTGCTGGTCCTGCGGATCCGTTTGGGGTAGGAGATTTGAGCGACGATCACCCGATCTCATTCGATTACCAGGATGTTTTAGATAGCGGTGAAGACAATGGGTTTCATACTGTGGCCAATGCAAGGACAGCTGGTGTGCGCTTCTTTCCGTTGGACGCCGCAGGTGGTTCCTATCGTGTCGAATGTTCCAGTTGCCATGACCCTCATGTGGACTACGAAACCAATACTCAATATAAGCCTTTTCTCGTTGCCAGCAATGACGGTAGCGCACTTTGCAAGGCTTGCCATAACAAGTAGTTAGCATTTTCAAAAAGCCTCCAAAGTCGGAGGTTTTTTGAGGCCATAAAGATTAAAAAATTTTCTGCAAACTACACAAATTATAAGCGGTTATTCGCGACAGTAGAATGCTTTGGCGTTTGATGAAGCAGTTCAGAGACGGGAGATTCATATGAGACTGAGAGCCCTGGTACTTGCCATAGTGCTGCTGACGGTCGCGGTGGCTGTCCCCAGAATCGCCGATGCTCGAGCGGTGCATAGTTTTGGGTGCAATTACTGTCACAGGTCCGGGGTGAGCTTTACTGACTTCGACGGTATAAAAACCAATATCTGCATCTCCTGCCACACTGCGGCAGGAGGTGGAGGGATGGATATTGTCGCTACCGGAACATTCGAAATTCCAAATGGTCGCTTTGAACTTGGAGATGCGAGTGATGCCATAGGCAGCAACCCCACGCATAGGAACAAACAAATCTCCCACATGTGGGGACGAAGCAGTGATATAGCGCCGGCAGCAGGTGCAACATCACCAACGACGTATGCATCGCTGTTCAACGGAAGGTACGGGGTTTCCCGAGGAAAAATCACCTGTAACAGATGCCATGATCCCCATGCTGACAATGCAAATGATACCGACTTCAGGCTTCTCAAGGTGACAACAAATGGTGACGCTATTTGCCGGGATTGCCATCAACCCTGGAGCCAGAGCTTTCCGGACGGTCTGCTCAGCCACCCCATGGTGGCCGATTATGCGACAGTAGCCGGCCAGCGGAATGCCGACGCAGTTGCTGCTAGTAAGCCCCTCCCGTTCAAAGTGCCGCCAGTCTTCGCCGGAGAGATGCGCCTCGTCAATGTCGGCGGAACGATGGGCGTCTCCTGCACGACCTGTCATGCGCCGCATTATGCCGATTCAAACTCCTCAACTCCTGATGGTATCGCTAACCGGTCTGGGCTCGCGCAAGGCGACGGTCATCTCCTGCGCGCCGACGGACCGAGCGCAGCTGACAAGTCGGCGCTCTGCACCTCGTGCCACAACTACAAGACCCACGGCAATCCGGCCAGCGGAACCTATGTCAAGGTCGACTGCCTGATTTGCCACAGCGGGCACTCGTACAACAACGATGGCCCGAATGCCAACTACTACCTTCTGCGGCGCGACAAGACCAATCCCCAGACGAGCCTGGACATCCTCGATCAGGACTTCACGACTACATCGACGCTCCTGAACGACAAAGTCGACGGTCCGACGACCGGCTTCTGCGAGCGTTGTCACGGAGAAGCCCGCCTGATTACCAATCATGGAACGAACCGCTGGACGAAAGACTGTCGCGACTGCCACGGCCATAACGTGAGCGGTGCCAACTTCAGCTGGCAGAACGACGCCAGCGTCGCTGTCTGCGGCGACTGCCACGGATTCCCTCCGTACCTTCATGTGAACGGTAACATCAATCTCAGCGGGACTGCTGGCGGTTACGCCTATACGTCGTCGACCCATAACTACGCCGCCGGCACAGTCGGGCAGACCAAAAACGAAACAACGACCCCGCACCTTGCCCACGCCGGCAACGGCATGCCGGGCGGCACGGCGACCGACTACCTCTTCGGAGCCGGCGGTGCGGCCTGTGATCCCTGCCACGACGGCCTGACCAAACACCAGGAAGGCGACGCATTCAACTCGACGACATTCCGCGACATCTATTTCAATACCCTCGCGAAAGGGAACACGCGGTACACGGTCAACCTCGCTACGACCTACACCAACAGCGTGACGGGGAGCTGTACGGTCATTTATTGCCACAGCAACGGTGGGAAGCGCACCTCCGACAGCAACAAGACCTCAGCCAACTTCAAGTTCCCGAGCACGGCGCCCCTCTGGGGAACAGGGGATGCCGACATCATCGGCCAGACCTCGCCGAAGCATGAGTGTGCCTTCTGTCACGGCAACACAACGACGACCATGGCGACGGCCGACCGGGACAACTCCGTCTCCCACATCAAGCACGTCGCGAAATACGCCTGCAACGTCTGCCACGTGCAGACGGCGACGAGCGCGACGGCGATTCTTCCAGCTTCCCGAATTGCCCCGAGCGGCAAGCACGTCAACGGCGTTCCGGATATCTTCTTCGATACCGCCTATGATCTCGATTCGGGCGCGGCAGTCCGCCCCCTGACGGTGGGCGGGACTCCCTTCAATACGACCACGGCGGTCTGCGCTGTCTACTGCCATTCCAACGGTGGCTCGACGACGGGACCTCTGGCCTATGCGGCACCGGACTGGGATGCGACGGGGAGCGTCGTCTGCGGCTCCTGCCACGGCGCCCGCGTCGGCGACGCCGCCGTCATCAGCAGCGGGTCGCACACCCGGCACGTCTCTGACGCCAACGGCCCGACGCTGGCCTGCTCCGAGTGCCATCTCAACGCCGCGAGCTACACGGTCGCCGGCGGGCACGCCGACCACATCAACGGCGCGGTCACCGTGGACCTGACCCGCTGTACGGCCTGCCATGCCATCGACGGCGGCGAGACGACCCCGATTTGGGGCCAGCCCTCGACCATGGACTGCAAGACCTGCCACAGCGGAACCCGGTCGACCTTCGAGTCCAAGACCGCTCCTGACAAGACGACGGCAGGAACCACCGGCCACAACCGGCCGACGGCATCCGGTCAATACACCGTGTCGCTCAACAACGCCGCCAACCAGCAGTGCACCAACTGCCACAACACCCAGACCCAGGCCGGTCACTTCGACGGCACCTCAGGCGACGACAAGCTGATGAAGACCGGCAGCGGCTTCCCGGCCACCTACGCCGGCAACGAGAATGCCTTCTGCCTCACCTGTCACGGCGCTGCCGGCATCGTCACGCACAAGAGCAAGCTGTGCGTTGCCTGCCATGACGCGCACGGAACGAGCAACATCTTCATGATTCACAACAGCCAGACGACGCAGAACACCAAGGACACCTCCGGTGTCGGCGAGTTCAGCGGTGCCGTCGTCTTCACCGCCCTTGGCAACGACGCCTCGCCGACGACGGCGGCCAACTCCTACGACGAGGACGACGACCTGACCGCCGGTTTCACCAACGGCAGCGAAGCCAACACGGACGACATCTGCGCCACCTGCCACAGCAACGCGGCCGCAGACCCGACGCTGCACAACAACAAGGAGGGAACGGACACCGTCGGACCCGGTCACCACATGGGCGAGAACTGCTTCACCTCCTGCCACAAAACGCACACCGAGGCGGGTGGCGCCTTCATCTCCGGCGGCGGCAGCGCCTGCAACGGTTGCCATGGCAACCCGCCGGCCACCGGTGCACACCGCACCGACCGCGGGGCGCGTTCTCTCGAAGCGACGGCTCAGGAACTGCACACAAGGACCGCCGACCACACCACCGCTGAGCCGCGCGGCGACTGCGCTTTCTGTCACCCGGGTGCCGATCTCTACACCTACGACCCGTCCTTCGACCGCACCAGCGGCACCGGCGAGCAGCGCAACCACGGCTCGGGCAACCGCGTGGCGAAACTGCAGGCCAACCCCAACGTCACCTACACCCAGAGCGGGAACTACTGGTACTGCGCGGCGGCCTGCCACGTCTCCAGCGCCACGGACGGCTACTGGTTCGACAAGTCCGCCGGCAGCGGTCCTTCCACCTGGAACAAGGACGACACCCTCAGCTGCAACGCCTGCCACTACTACGAGGCGACCATCACCAGCAACGCCAACAACGCTGCGGCCGGTGCCAGGGCCCTGACGCTCAGGCACGACAGTCACTTCAACAAGCAGAAGGCCTGCGCGGCCTGCCACACGGTTCCGGTTGCGGGCGACATGACCCACATTTCGGTCCCCGGCACCGGCACCGACATCCAGAAGGTGCAGAACCGCGCCCAGGCCCTGCAGGACGAGGCGACGGTCGCTTCCGCCACCCTCGGGACCGGATCCGATCCCGATCCGGGCAACCCGACCTGCGGCGGTGCCGGCATCGGGCTCGGCTGCCACAACACCAAGACGACCCCGGCCTGGAACGCCACGGCCGCATCCATCGCCTGCACCGCCTGCCACGACCCGGCCGGCAGCGCCACCGCCGACCCGAAGTCGGGTCTGCACAATATGACGCAGGCCGGCGTGCAGAAGCACGACAGCACCATCACCGGCGGCTGCACCGCCTGCCACAACAGCACCAAGCCTCCGACTCATGCCAACAACACATGGCAGGCGGATCAGGCCAACAACACGGAAAGTCGCTTCCTGAACCGCAGTGGCCTGGTCTACAACGACACCGGCGGTCCCAATATGGGGACCTGCTTCGACAGTGGCGCCTCCGGGGCCGGCAGTCTCGATTTTGCCGTCAGCTGTCATCGCGACAACGGTGTCTGGAAACGCCTCTGGTCGCAAGAGGCAGATTCCACTGCCACCACTCCCGGCTCTGCCCGTTGCAAAGTCTGCCATGGACAGTACCAGAACCTCAACGGCGACACAGGTGGAGGGTGGAACGAAGGAACAAGCCACTACCTGACCTATGGTAACCGCACCTCGGTGCGCGGCGAGACGCACAACAGCCGCACATTGGGCGATGCCAGCGCCTGCGAGGACTGCCACAGCTTCCCATCACTGAGCAACCATGAGAATGGCAGCCTGACGATGAACGACGCTCCGGCTGCCGGGGATACCGACGTCAACGACACCACGACCCAGGTCTACTGTGCGGCGTGCCATGTGGCGGGGGACCCGCTTGTCGCGGGGACCTTCACCTTAACCAAGTCGACCGCGTTCGCCAAAGCCGGCGTTGACGGCAGCTATCACCCGATTTCGCAGTGCAACTCCTGCCACGGCGTCGGCGGCAGCGGCCGTTACTGGCCGGTTGCCCCCAACGGCGACGCCAACGCCCGCAACCATGCGGGGCGTCATGAAATTCATATGATGCGCCTGGCAACGAAGGTCTATGGGGAAACCGTTGCTCAGTTGTTGACCAACAACACGGCACAGAATCCGGCTCTTACCTCCGACACCAAGCAGAAGAATCTCTGTGAGTACTGTCACACCGCTCCGGCGGGTTTCTCTGGTCACCACAACGAGACCCTGCCGGCCGAGGTGGTCATCGCCAACCTCTGGAACAAGGCGGCCGACGCCGGCGCGACCTATTCCAGCAACCAGCATGGCGCGGGCGGCAACGACACCTGCGCCGGCGTCAACTGCCACAACAACAAGCTGACTGTCGACAACTCCTACGGCTGGTACGACGCTACCAGTGGCGCCGGCTGCATCGTCTGCCACACCATCGGTGGCACGAACGATCTGCCGAACAACAACATCCATCCCAACAGCGGCCTGCACAACATCACCCCGACCGTCTCCGGCGTGCGTCACGACGACAGCTTCTCTGTCAGCGGCAGCTGCGCCAGCTGCCACACCGGCATCGTCTCCGCCATGGTCGGCGGCACCCACATCAACGGCGCCGCCGTGGCAGACGGCGCGGCCAACAACGACCGCGGCCTCTTCTCCGCCTACACTGAAGCGGCGGTCGGCACCTGCTCCGGGACCGGCGTCGACAACACAAGTAACTGCCACGCCGACGGCGGCGCCTGGAACCGCCGCTGGAGCACCACCGCAAGCGCCAGCGACGGCGCGACCGAGTGTCTGAACTGCCACGGAACCTTCGCCGGCTGGCGGACCGTCAGAACCAACCACGTCAACCCCTACACCGGCGGCGACCAGACCCCCGCCCATGACGCCATGGGAACGGCCAACGAACACCCTGACTGCCAGATCTGCCACGGTTGGGGCAAGCCTGGCTACCTCACGGCCTGGCAGAACAAGACCGCCGGTGCCACTCCGGGCCATGGCGACGGCCGCATCACCATGAACGGGCCGTCCCCGTCGACCGGCGCCGGCTACAACGAGTCGACCTGGGGCTGTGCCGCAGCCTGCCACAGCTCATCCTGGGTGATGAGCGACAGCGGTCAGACGGTCAACTACGGCGACTACGGCGGCGGCTCCTGCGACGGATGCCACGGTGTTGCCGGTACGGGTCAGTACTGGCCCAACGGCAGTGGCGGCAGCCCCGCGTACGTCGACGACAACGCCAACTCGGCCGCCCGCCATGACACCCACCTTGCGGCCATTGCACAATACAAGTGGGGCCAGACCCTGACCCAACTGAAGGCCAACGACGCCAACCAGAAGGCGGCCTGCGCCTTCTGTCACCCCAATCCCGGTGCGTCCGGCCACAACAGCGACGGCGGCGGCGACCAGCGTGTCGACGTCGCGGGAGCCGGCGCCTTCCGCAAGTTCACCGGCAGCACCAACGATGCCCTCGATGCCGGTTCGAGCGCCTACACATTGGCCACTCGTAGCTGCTCCAACCTCGTCTGCCACAACCTGGCGACGACCCCGACCGCCGCGGCGGACGCCTGGGAAGGGACGACGGCGGCCAACTGCACCACCCTCTGCCACGGGCCCAACACCGTCGCGACCGCCCGCGAAGGGCACCAGAAGCACGTGGTGACCAAGGCATATGCCTGCACTCAGTGCCACCCCAACAACGGCTCCAACTACCAGCACATCAATGGCACGGTGACCCTCAACTTCCTGGTGGCCGGCTCCCTGGAGCAGACTTACGGTTCGGCCACGGTCGCTTCCTACAGCGACGGCAACTTCACCTACGACCGCACCACGCCGACCGGCACCTGCGCCAACGTCTACTGCCACGTCGACAAGACCACTCCAGCATGGAACGGCACCATCAACACCAGCACCACCGGCTGCCTCGACTGCCATACCGTCGGCGGCGCGGGGAACAACCCGACCACGGGCCTGCATGACGTGACCCCGCGGATCTCCGGCAAGCAGCACAGCAGCGGCTTCACCTACAACGGGGGCGCCAGCACCGCCTACTGCTCCACCTGCCACACCACGACCCCCTCGACCGGCCACGTCGACGGGACCTTCACCACTTCGTGGAATGCGGCGCCGCCTTCCATCAA
>CALMBF010000045.1 GCA_937860145.1 uncultured Geobacter sp. | reverse complement strand
TCTACACCTCTCTATTCGTCGGCAGCGTCAGATGTGTATAAGAGACAGACGGGCTGGTGGAGAGCGCCATCCGCAAGGGGCTGATATCCGGCGGCGTGGTTCATGTGGGGTCCCGTGACGGGCTGCTCTTCGAGAAGGCCTACGGACGGATCGCCCCGGAGCCGACGGCGCGGCCGGTGACCACGGACACCATCTTCGACCTGGCCTCCCTCACCAAGGTGGTGGCAACCACCACGGCGGTCATGAAGCTGGCCGAGGAGGGGAAGCTTTCCCTGGTGGACCCGGTGCGGCGCTGGTTCCCCGAGATGGAGGGGAAGGGGAAGGACGACCTCCTGGTCCTCAACCTCCTGACCCACACCTCCGGGCTCGACGATTTTTCCTTCGACCCCGCCGCTCCGCTGCAGAGCGCGGTCACGGGCGCCGCAAACCAGAAGCTGAAGGGGGACCTGGGGAGCCGGTTCCACTACGCAGATATCAATTTCATCCTCCTGGCCGAGGTGGTGAGGCGGGTCAGCGGCGAGCCCCTGGACGTCTACACGGCGAAACGGTTCTACCTCCCCCTCGGCATGAAGGATACGGGGTTTCACCCGCCGGGGGAAAAGTACGACCGGATCGCCCCGACCTTCGGTGACGGGGCGACCTCCATGGTCGGCCTCCCCCAGGATTACCCCTGCCGCCAGCTCGGCGGCGTCGCCGGCCACGCGGGGCTGTTCAGCACCGCCGGCGACCTGGCGCTTTTCTGCCGGATGATCCTCGGGGACGGCGTGCTGGGTGGCACGCGGGTCCTGGAGGAGAGGACCGTCCGCCAGATGACCGCCCCCTACTTCTCCCGTGGCGGCAAGGTCATCCGCGGGCTGGGGTGGGACATCGCCTCCCCCTACTCGACGCCGCGGGGAGGGTTCTTCTCCCGTGCGTCCTTCGGCCATACGGGCTACTCGGGCACCTCCCTCTGGATCGACGGGGATGCGGGGATCTACGTCATCCTCCTCACCTCGCGGCTCGATTACCGCAAGAAGGGGGAGTTCAACCATTTCCGCGGCGATCTCTCCACCCTGGCGGCCGAGGCGTTCCGGCCCGTCTCCCTGGGAGAGCTGGAAGAGCCGGAAGGGGGCGCACTATGACGAAGAAGAGCGGCAACGACACGAGCCGGCTGGTATACTCTTCGGAGAGCGGCCGGATCTGTCCCGACTGCGGCCGGCCGGTAGGGGCGTGCATCTGCCGCACGGCACGGGTGGTCCCGGCCGGCGACGGCATCGTCCGGGTCCGGCGGGAAACCAAGGGGCGCGGGGGGAAGACGGTGACGGTGGTGACCGGCATCCCCCTGGACGAGGCCGGGGTGAAGTCCCTCGCCGGAGAACTCAAGCGCCGCTGCGGCAGCGGCGGCACGTCGGGAAACGGGATCATCGAGATCCAGGGTGACCATCGGGAGCTGCTCGTGGCCGAGCTGACCCGGCGCGGTTACAGGGTGAAGCTGGCGGGAGGTTGATCTTGAGGGGCGGAGAGCGTCACGCCACGAGCATGTTGTCCGCCCGAGCCGCCATCATCCTGCTGGGGGTGGCGTGCATCACCGCCCAGACCGTCCTCCTGCGGGAGCTGCTGGTCCAGTATCACGGCAACGAATTCTCCGTCGGGGTGATCCTCGGCAACTGGGTGGCAGCCTCGGCCCTGGGGGCGTTCCTGGCCGGCCGCCGTACCTGGCAAGGTGGCCCGGTCCACAGCTTCATCCGCCTGACGTTCCTCGTTTCCCTGCTGTTCCCTCTCAGCATAGCCCTCTGCCGCACCTTCAAGCCCCTTGCCGGCATCCCCCACGGCATGGGGCTGACCCTTGCCCAGATCTTCTGCTCGTCCCTCCTGCTCCTCCTTCCGACCGCTGCTCTCCTGGGTGGACAGTTCGTGGTCGCCACGAAGCTCTACGCCCGCTTCTCCGGCGATGAGGAGAGGGCTCCCGGCCGGGCCTACGCCCTGGACGCGGCCGGCACCATGGCCGGCGGCCTCCTCTCCACCTCCCTCCTCGTCCCGCTCCTCTCCCCCCTGCAGGTGGCCGCCCTGCTGCTCCTTCTCGGTGGCGGCTGTTCCCTGGCACTGTCGCGGGGAGTCGGCGGGGAGACCGGTGTCGCTCGTGTCCTCCCGTCCCTGATGCTGCTGGCAGCCCTGATGCTTTGTGCCGGCGGTGCCGGGTGGGTCGAACGGATGACCCTCGCCCTGCAGTGGCAGGGGAGGGAGGTCCTTGCCAGCCGCAACTCTCCGTACCAGAACATCACGGTGCTCAGGGACGAAGGGCAGCTGACCGTTTACACCGACGGGCTGCCGTTCACCACCTTTCCCGACCCGGACACGGCTTCCCTGGAAGAGCTGGCCCACCTCCCGGCCCTCGTCCACCCGGACCCGCGGGTTGTCCTCCTCGTCGGCGGGAGCGCCGGAGGGATACCGCCCGAGCTCCTCAAGCACCCGTCCATAGAGCGGATCGACTGCCTGGAGATCGATCCGCTCCTCCTGGAGACCGTCACCTCCTTCGGCAGGTTGACCCCGGCAGCCGGTGCCGGGGATGGGCGGGTCCGCCTCCATCTCGTGGATGGCCGGCGCTTTCTCCGCACGGGTGACGGTGGGTACGACCTGGTCCTGCTCAACTCCCCGCTCCCCCTCTCTCTCCAGGCGAACCGCTATTTCACCAGGGAATTTTTCCTCCTCGTCCGGGAGCGCCTGCGGCCCGGCGGCCTCCTGGCATTTGCCGCTCCCGGGTCAACCGCCTACTACAGTCCGGACCTGAAGGCGATCACCGCCACCCTGACGGCAACCGCGGCAGCGGTTTTCCCCAGCGTTCGGGTGATACCGGGGGAGAGCAACCTCTTCCTGGCCTTCCCGGAGAAGGGGGTGGAACTTCCGGGGGCGCCGCTCCTGGCCCGTCGCCTGCAGGAGCGGGGAATCCGCGCGCTCCTGGTCACGCCGGAGCATCTTTCCTGGCGGCTTGACCGTTCCCAGGCGGAGTGGTTTGCCGGGAGCATGGCCGGTGCCCGTGGCGGGCCGAACCGGGATTTCACGCCGCGCCTCTTTTCGGCCGACCTCGCCCAGAGCACGGCGCTGCTGAACCCCTGGCTCGCGCCGCTCCTGACCGCTGCCGCCAGGAGCGGCAGCGCCGGGCTCGCCGGTGTCGCCCTTGGGGTGCTCGCCCTTTTTTCCGTGGCGGGCCGGGGCCGGAGCAGTGTTGCCATCCCGCTCCTGGTCGCCTCCAGCGGCTTGGCCGCCATGCTGCTGGAGCTGATCCTGATCATGGCGTTCCAGGTCTGCAGCGGGGTCATGTTCCAGGCGATCGCCCTGCTGATCGCCCTCTTCATGGGAGGGCTCTGCTGCGGCAGCCTGGTTTCCGCCGGGCGGCCGGCAGCGGATTACCACCGGCTGATGGCGGGTGAAGCCGGCCTGCTCGTCCTGGCGGCGCTCCTCTTCGCCCTGTTCTCGTGGGAGCAGGGGACCCCGGTGTCGCCGCTCATGGCGACCGGCGTGGTCATGCCGCTCCTCTTTGCCGCGGGATTCTGCACCGGCATGGAATTCCCCCCGGCGGTCCGCCTCCTGCAGCGGGACGAGGACGGAAGAGTGGGGGGCGGCGTCGGCAGGGTCTATGCCGCCGACCTCCTTGGCGGCTGGTTCGGCGGGGTATACGGCGGCATGATCCTCCCGTTCCTCGGTTTCAGGTGGAGCTGCGCCCTGCTCGTCAGCCTGAAACTGGCCGGCATGGTTTTGCTGAAAATGCAGCGGAAACAAGGTAAACTATAAATTTACGGTTACTGGTTTAAGCAGGTGGCACCTGCCCCATCGGGACACGTCATGATCACCAGGCGAACATTTCTGCAGACGCTCTGCCTCTCCTCCCTGGCGCTGAAGGCCCAGGCGCTGGAGATGGCCCGGGATGCCTCCGGTCGCAGGGAGGCCCTCTGGTACCAGAGGGTGGACGACGGCAGGGGGACGGTCCGCTGCCAGCTCTGCCCGCGCCGCTGCACCATCCCGGAGGGGGCGACCGGCTTCTGCCGGGCACGGCAGAACGTCGCCGGCCGGCTCTGCTCCCTCGGCTACAACCTCCCCTGTTCCCTCAACGTGGACCCGGTGGAGAAAAAGCCGTTTTTCAACTTCTACCCCGGGACCCGCTCATTCTCCCTTGCCTGCGCCGGCTGCAACCTCCGCTGCAAGTTCTGCCAGAACTGGGAGATCTCCCAGATCTCGCCCCTGCAGGCGGCCAACCGGTATACCCCCACCTCCCAGCTGCCATCCTTGGCCAGGGGGCAGGGGTGCCGGAGCATCGCCTTCACCTACACGGAGCCGACCACCTACTACGAGTACATGACCGACAGCGCCAGGGCGGCCAGGAAGGCGGGGCTCCTCGCGGTCTATCACTCCAACGGCTTCATCAACCCGGAACCCCTCGACCACCTCTGCAAGCATCTCGACGGGGCCAACATCGACCTCAAGGGGTTCAGCGAGGAGTTCTACGCCACCGTCTGCGAAGCCAGGCTGGCGCCGGTGCTGGAGAGCCTGAAGCGGCTGAAGAGGGGGGGAGTCTGGCTGGAGATCACCAACCTGGTCATCCCGGGGTACAACGACACCCCCCGGATGATCGGCGACATGTGCGGCTGGATCCGGCAGAACCTGGGGGCGGAGACGCCGCTTCATTTTCCCCGGTTTTTCCCCCTCTACAAGATGACCGCCATCCAGCCGACCCCGGTCAAGACCCTGGAGGGGGCGCGGGAGATCGCCATGGGGGCCGGATTGAAGTATGTCTACATCGGCAATGTTCCCGGTCATCCGGGTAACAGCACCTACTGTCCGCGGTGCCGCAAGCAGGTCATCAGGCGCTCCGGTTTCAGCGTGCTGTCGGTGGAACTCAAGGGGGACCGCTGCCGCTTCTGCAACGAAAGGATCGACGGCGCCGGTCTGATAACAGGAGGTACGAGGATATGAAACGACTGAAAGTCTATCTGCAGGCCCTGCTGCTCTTTTTCGTCTTCCCGGGGGGGTGCGCCGCCACGGTCAAGGAGCCGGCGGTTGCCGGCAGTTTCTACCCCAAGGACAAGAAAAAGCTGGAGGCCGACGTGGACGGCTACCTCGCCCAAGGGGGGACCCCTGCCGGTGGCGGCCGTCTGCTTGCCCTGGTTGCTCCCCATGCCGGGTACATGTATTCCGGCCATGTCGCCGGTCACTCCTATGCCCGTCTCAAGGGGAAGGATATCCGTACCGTCATCCTTATCGGCCCGTCCCATCACGCCGCCGTCAACGGGGCGGTGATCTATCCCGGCAGCGGTTTGAAGACGCCGCTGGGAACCGTCCCCGTCAACGAGTCCCTCGCCCGGTCCCTGGCCAGCGAGCGGCACGGGGTGAAGCTTAGCGCAGAGGCGTTCGGCCCGGAGCATTGCCTGGAGGTGCAGCTCCCCTTCCTGCAGCGGACGCTGAAGGAGTTCTCGGTGGTCCCGATCCTGGTGGGACGGATGACGTCGGTCTCCTATCGTCACCTGGCCGACGGCATAGCGACAGTTCTGAAAAAGGACGAGACGTCGCTGCTGGTGATCAGTACCGACCTGTCCCACTACCATGATGCCAAAAAAGCAGGTCCCATGGACCGCAAGGTCCTCGATGCCGCCGAACGCCTTGCCACCGGTGAACTGGAACGGCTCCTCTTGTCGGGGGAGGGGGAGATGTGCGGTGCCGGTGGCGTTCTTTACGGCCTGGCCGCCGCCCGGGGAGCCGGCGCGACCGAAGGCGAGCTGTACAAGTACGCCGATTCGGGCGATGTTTCCGGAGACAAGGGGTATGTCGTCGGGTACGGCGCCCTCGGCTTCTACCGCCGGGACCTTTCCCCCGGGGACCGGCGCGAAATCCTGAAACTGGCCAGGGAGACCGTGGAGTGCCACGTGACCGGCAGGTCGCTTCCCGAGTGGCACGGTGAGAGCCGCCGCCTGAAGGCCGACGGGGCGGTCTTCGTCACCCTGAAGGAGAAGAGCGGCCGGCTGCGCGGGTGCATCGGGAGCCTGCAGGCAACCATGCCGCTCCACCGCTCCATCATCCAGAACGGGGTCGCCGCCGCATCCCGGGACCCGCGCTTCAGACCGGTCCGCACGGATGAACTCCCCGGCCTCGACCTGGAGGTGACGGTCCTCTCTCCCATGGAGCCCCTCGGCGGTCTGGAGGAGGTCGTCATCGGCAGGGATGGACTCTACCTTGAGGCCTCGGGACGGAGCAGTGTGTTCCTCCCCCAGGTGCCGGTGGAGCAGGGGTGGAACCTGCAGACCTATCTGGCCGAGCTCGCCATGAAGGCGGGGCTTGCACCGGATGCCTGGAAGGAGGGGCGGCTCTACCGCTTCACGGCGGAAATCGTTCATTGACCGTGGGCTGACGGCTCGGGGTTCAGGGCTCAGGGAGAAAGACGAAAGACGAAAGACGAAAGGCTCGGTTGGACCGCCAGTGGTTTGGTTTTTGCCTCGAACCCCGAACCCCGGACCTGCATTTGTTTGACACCCGTTACCCTTTATGCTAGTTTTTTCGCACTTGTACCGGAATACGGCAACTCCTATGGAGGATATGATGGGCAGCAGAGTACTCCTCGCCGATGACAGCGTTACCATCCAGAAAGTAGTGGGGATAATTTTCGCCAACGAAGACTACGAACTCACCGTGGTCGGGAGCGGTGACGCCGCACTGCAGAAGGCACGGGAAATCATGCCCGACGTCATGCTGATTGACGCCCTCATGCCCGGCAAAAACGGTTACGAGGTCTGCGCCGAAATCAGGCGGGATCCGCAACTGAGCCATATTTCGCTGCTGCTGATGACCGGAGCTTTCGAGGCCGTGGACGAGGAGAAGAACCGGCAGAGCGGGGCCGATGATTTCATCACCAAGCCCTTCGAGTCCCAGGCCCTGATAGATATGACCGCCCGGCTGATCGCCCTGAGCAGGGAGCGCGCCTCTCGTCCGGCAGCGGCAGTCCCCCCCCCGCCGGTGCAGCCCGCGC
>CALMBF010000044.1 GCA_937860145.1 uncultured Geobacter sp. | reverse complement strand
AGGGGTAAGTCACGGCAGGCAGGTACGACACGAAAGGGGCGCCCGGTTCAACCGGGCGCCCCTTTCGGCGCAAGTGTCCGGTACTGCGTGTTTTTACTGGATTATTTGCATGAATACTGTCATATTTCCTGATTATACATCATTACTCAACTTGAGAGGGTCGCATGGATAACGGACATACAAAGCAGGTCGATACTGTCATGGTCGTTGACGATGAACTCTTTTTCAGGGGGTTGTTGAGGGACATTCTTGCCAGGGACGGATTGCACGTAGTGGCTGAGGCGTCCGATGGTACGGAAGCCGTTGCTCTGTACCGTGAATATTCCCCCGCCATCGTGCTCATGGATATTTACATGCCCGAGAAGAGCGGCATCGATTCCACCCGTGAGATCCTGGCGCTCGACCCCGGGGCAAAAATTCTTATCTGCAGTGGCGTAGGGTATGACCAGGACCTGGAAGCAGCCATCCAGGCCGGAGCCCGCGGGGTCATCTACAAGCCTTTTTACGATGAAGAGGTGTTGGCACTGGTCAGGAAGACACTGTCGGAATAGTACGGCATCCCGAGTCGCGATACACGCAAACCGCCCCAGCCCTTAAACCCATTTTAACTTGACTTGCAGGCTCCGGTGCACTAACTTTTTCGGTTAACTTAATCCGCCATTCCCAAGCAGTTTGTATACGGTTTGACATCCAGCCACCAGCAATTCCAACCCAAAGGAGCCTTGCATGCTTGATGATACGATTGTCGAAGGTCTGACCTTCGACGATGTCCTGCTCGTACCTGCCCACTCCACCATCCTCCCCCGCGATGTAGATCTGTCCACCCGGCTGACAAAAAATATCATGCTCAACATACCCCTGGTCAGCGCTGCCATGGATACGGTCACGGAGGCGAGGGCGGCCATCACCATGGCTCGCGAAGGGGGACTCGGCTTTATTCACAAGAATCTCTCCATTGCTGAGCAGGCCCTTGAGGTTGACAAGGTAAAGAAGAGCGAGTCGGGGATGATCGTCGACCCGATCACCATGCGGCCCAACCAGAAGATCAGGGATGCCCTCGACATGATGGCCAAGTATCGTATCTCCGGCGTGCCTATCACGAAACCGGACGGGAAGCTGGTCGGTATACTTACCAACCGTGACCTCCGTTTCGAAACGGACCTCGATTGCCCCATTTCTGCGCGGATGACCAAGAAGAACCTGGTAACAGTCCCGGTCGGCACCACCCTGGAGGAGGCCAAGGAGCATCTGAAACACACCAGGGTCGAGAAACTGCTGGTCGTGGACAACGACCGCTACCTCAAGGGGCTGATTACCATCAAGGATATCGAGAAGGTGCGCAAGTACCCCAACGCCTGCAAGGACTCCCTCGGCCGCTTGCGGGTCGGGGCCGCTGTCGGCCCGACTGCGGATATGGAAGAGCGCATCGAGGCCCTGGTAAAGGCCGGCGTCGACGTCATTGTCATCGATACGGCCCACGGCCACTCCCAGGGGGTCATCGATGCGGTGAAGAGTGCCAAGGCAACGTTCTCCGGCCTGGATATCATCGCCGGCAACATCGCCACCGCGGAGGCCGCTGAGGCGCTGATCAAGGCAGGTGCCGACGCCATCAAGGTGGGTATCGGCCCCGGGTCCATCTGCACGACGCGGGTCGTGGCAGGCATCGGTGTTCCCCAGATCACGGCCATCAGCAACTGCTCCCGGATTGCGAAAAAATACGGGGTCCCCATCATAGCAGACGGCGGTATCAAGTTCTCCGGCGACCTGACCAAGGCGGTTGCGGCGGGGGCGGATGTGGTCATGATCGGTTCCCTCTTCGCCGGTACCGAGGAATCCCCCGGAGATACCGTTCTCTACCAGGGGAGGACCTACAAGAGCTATCGCGGCATGGGCTCCATCGGTGCCATGAAGGAGGGGAGCAAGGACCGCTATTTCCAGTCCGACGTGGAGAGCGATGTCAAGCTGGTCCCCGAGGGGATCGAGGGGATGGTTCCGCTGCGCGGGCCTCTCGGTGCTAATATCCACCAGCTGATCGGCGGCCTCCGTGCCGGCATGGGGTACACCGGCAGCGCCAATCTTCAGGAGTTACAGAAGAACGGCCGGTTCATGAGGATTACCGGTGCCGGTCTCAAGGAGTCCCACGTCCACGACGTGACGATTACGAAGGAAGCGCCCAACTACCGCGTCGGCGGCAACTAGGAAGCGTCCCTTTTCCGCCCTGGCGGCGTAAGTCTGCGGAGGCACGTGTGCGGCGTAGCGCTGCTACGCCTCCGTGTGCCTCCTTGACAGCCTTGCCAGGACGAAAAATGATCACTTCCTGACCACTCTCAACCAGACTGAAAGACATTATTCATGACCGACATACACAGTGAAAAGATTCTCATCCTCGACTTCGGATCCCAGTACACCCAGTTGATCGCCCGGCGGGTGAGGGAGGCTCACGTATACTGCGAACTGCACCCCTTCGACATGTCTCTGGAAGATATCCGTGCGTTCCGCCCCAAGGGGATCATCCTTTCCGGCGGTCCCAAATCGGTCTATGAAGAAGGTGCCCCGGCAGTGGCGGAAGAGTTGTTCGAACTGGGGGTACCGGTTCTCGGCATCTGCTACGGCATGCAGTTGATGAGCCGGCATTTCGGCGGGGACGTGGTGCCGGCCGGGAAGCGTGAGTTCGGCCACGCCGATCTTTTTGCCGTCGGAACGCCGGGGCCGCTGTTCGACTCCTTCTTTATCGAGGGGAAAAGCCCCGTCTGGATGAGCCATGGCGACCATGTGGCAAAAGTACCCGCAGGGTTCGAGGTCGTGGCCGGCACGGCCAACGCCCCGGTCTGCGCGATTCAGGATGTGTCCCGTGCGCTGTACGGCGTGCAGTTCCATCCCGAGGTCAACCATACTCCCCGGGGTGAGCAGCTGCTCGATACCTTTGTCCGCGCCATCTGCGGCTGCTCCGGCCAGTGGACCCCGGGCCACATCATCGACGACGCCATTGCCCGGATCCGCGTTCAGGTCAGTAGCGACAGGGTCATCCTCGGACTTTCCGGCGGGGTCGATTCATCGGTGGCCGCCGCCCTTATACACAGGGCCATCGGCGACCAGTTGACCTGCGTGTTTGTCGACAACGGCCTGCTCAGGCTCGGCGAAGGCGACCAGGTCATGGCTACCTTTGCCAGTAATCTCGGCGTCAAGGTCATCCGCGTCGACGCAGAGGACCGCTTTCTCTCGGCGCTTGCCGGGGAGACCGATCCTGAGAAGAAGCGCAAGATCATCGGCAATCTCTTCGTAAAGATCTTCGAGGAGGAGTCGGCTCAAATCGAGGATGCAAAGTGGCTCGCCCAGGGGACCATCTACCCCGATGTGATCGAGTCGGCCGGGGCAAAGACCGGCAAGGCTCACAACATCAAGAGCCATCACAACGTGGGGGGCCTGCCGGAATACATGAAGCTGAAACTGCTCGAGCCGCTGCGTGAGCTCTTCAAGGACGAAGTCCGGGCCATCGGCGAGGAGCTCGGCCTTCCGCACCAGATGGTATGGCGCCATCCGTTTCCCGGCCCCGGCCTGGGGGTGCGCATCCTCGGGGAAGTGAAGAAGGAATACGCCGACATCCTTCGTCAGGCCGATGCCATCTACATCGAGGAGCTCTACGCCGCCGGCCATTACGACCGTATCAGCCAGGCATTCGCCGTGTTTCTCCCCGTCAAGAGTGTCGGCGTCATGGGGGATGGCCGCACCTACGAATACGTGGTCGCTCTCAGGGCGGTCGAGACGAAGGATTTCATGACCGCCGGCTGGTATCCGATGCCCTACGAGGACCTCTCCCGGATCAGCGGCAGGATCATCAACGAGGTCAAGGGGATCAACCGGGTGGTATACGACATATCCTCGAAGCCGCCGGCTACCATAGAGTGGGAGTAATGGCATCCCCGTGTTAGCACTCTCCGCGGTAACAGGCGCGGACACCGGCAGCGGACTCATTCAGGGCAATTCACGATTGCCCTTTTCTTCTTTCTATGGCGCCACAAAGACTACTCATATTCGATCTCGACGGGACTCTGGTGGACTCCCTGGATGACCTGACGGCGTCGGTGAACCACATGCTGGCCGTAGTGGGTCGAACTCCCGTCAGCCGGGATGCGGTGCGGGGGATGGTAGGGCAGGGGGCGCAGGTCCTGGTGGAGAGGGCGCTGCCCGGAGCCGGAGTCGACGAGGTGCAGCGCGGCCTGGAGATTTTCCTCGTTCATAATGAACAGCACCTGGCCGACTTGACCGTACCCTTTCCCGGGGTTGTTTCCACCCTAAGGAGGCTGCAGCAGGCCGGTCACGCGATGGTGGTCGTGACCAACAAGCACGAGGCCCTCAGCCGCACCCTCCTGGATGTACTCGGTCTGGGTGGTTTCTTTCACGGCATCTACGGGGCCGACTCGCTGCCGGCGAAAAAACCGTCGCCGGAACCGTTGGTGCACGTCATGACGCAGCATGGGTTCGCACCGGACTCGACATTGATGGTCGGTGACAGCATCAATGACATTGCCGCCGGTAATGGTGCCGGTGCTATTACCGTCGGTTGCAGCTGGGGGTACGGTGACGTCGCAGAACTCGCCGGGGCCGTCTGGCGGATCGACTCCTTCCCCGACCTGCTCTCTCTCCCGCCGCTCTCCGGCCAGCCGTCATAAAGAGTTCCTATGTTCAGGTGGGTCAAACTATTCCTCTTTCTGGTTCTGGCAGTAATCCTTCAGGTCTGTGTCCTGCCGGCCTACCTGGAGGATCCGTTCAAGCCCAACCTGTTGATCATCCTTGTCTCCTATCTTGCCCTGCGTGAAGATTTCTCCTATTTCGGCGCTCTGCTTGCCTACCTGCTGGGCCTGCTGCAGGGGACGTTCAGCGGTGTCCATTTCGGCCTCGCCGGTGTCTCCATGCTCCTGATCTACCTGCTGCTGGAAAAGGTGGCCGATCAGCTGTATACCGACAGCGACCATTTGATGATCGTGGTAGTGTTTATCGCCACCCTGGTCGATGCGGTAACGTCCATGGTTTTCATCCTCCTGTTCTCCTCGTCGACCGGTATCTACAATTCGTTCCTGACCAACATGATCCCCCAGGCTGTGGTCAATGCCCTGGTTGCGTCGCTGGTAGTCGGCTTCTCCTCCTTCAGCAGCAGGAGGGCCCGTCTGTGAAATCCCACCTTACCAAGCGTGGTGGCCAGGACCTGTACCGTCGCATTTACGCTCTCTCCATTGCAGCTGTCGTCATTTTCCTCGTTCTTCTCGGCAGACTCTGGTTCCTTCAGTATATAGAACAGGATGTCCTGAAGGAGATGTCGGAGAATAACCGCCTTCGCTTCATTCCCGTCGCTGCCTCGCGGGGTTCACTGCTTGACCGGAACGGCAAGGTCCTCGTCAACAACACGCCGTCGTACAGCCTTGCGGTGATCCCCAACGAGGTCAAGGACCGGGATGGCTTGCTCGATACCCTGGTACAGGTCCTGAAAATCGATCGCAGCGAACTCGTTTCCAAGTGGGAGAAAGGGAAGGGGAAAGCAAAGTATTTTCCCGTTATTCTGGCTTCCGGCATAAACCGCGACCAGCTGGAATACTTCGAGGAAAACTCCCTGCGGTTGACCGGTATCGAAATCGAGGTCAAGCCGGTACGGGAGTACCCGGAGGGGGCATTTGCATCCCATCTGCTCGGTTACATTGGGGAGATCTCGGAGAAAGAGTCCGATCTCCCCGAGTTTGCCGAGTATCACCCCGGTGATTACCTGGGGAAGAGTGGTATTGAGCGGAGTTATGAAAAATTTCTCCACGGGGATGATGGAGGCCGGCAGATAGAGGTCGATGCCCGTGGCCGCTACCTGCGTACGGTCAGCGAAACCCTCCCGATAGCCGGCAACAGCGTCATGCTCACCATCGACAAGGAGTTGCAGAAAGCTGCTGAAAAAGCCTTGGGTGACAAGGCCGCCGCGGCGGTCGTGATGGAGATCAACACGGGGGAGATTCTCGCCTTCGCCAGTGCCCCCGGGTTCGACCCTTCCCTGTTCTCGGGTCGCATGCCCCCGGAAAAATGGGAAGCCTACCTGAACGACAAGCGCCATCCCCTGGAAAACAAGGCCCTCAAGGGTCAGTATCCACCGGGGTCGACGTTCAAGATCATCACTGCCCTGGCAGGTCTGTCGGAAGGCCTTATCGATGGAAACACCACGGTCAACTGCAAGGGTGAATACAAGCTCGGTAACACCACGTTCCGCTGCTGGAACAAGAAGGGGCATGGCAACGTCAACCTGAAGGGGGCCATGCGTGAATCGTGCGATGTCTATTTCTACATCCTGGGAGAACGTCTCGGTATCGACAGGATTGCCCGGTATGCCAGGATGTTCGGCCTGGGTGAGGCGATGGGGTGCGGGCTGGAGAATGAAAAGAACGGCTTTGTGCCTACTGCGGAATGGAAAGAGAAAAAGTTCGGCAAGAAATGGTTCAAGGGGGAAACCCTGCCGGTTTCCATCGGCCAGGGGTACCTGCTGATGACCCCGATCCAGCTTGCTGCCATGACCGCGGGCGTTGCCACAAACGGTAAAATCTATCGCCCGCACCTGGTCAAAAAGATACTCGACCGGGACGGGAAAACCGTGAAGGAGTTCCTGCCCGAAGTCCTCAGGAGTGTCGATCTCAAGACAGAGCACTTCCAGGCGGTGAAAGACGGATTGCTGGCGGTTGTCAACGAACCGAGGGGTACCGGTGCGGCAGCTCGGCTGTACGAGGTCAAGGTGGCCGGAAAAACCGGGACTTCACAGGTTGTGAAGATGAAGGATTCCAAGGGACCGGTAGCGTATGAGCACCGTGATCACGCCCTCTTCGTTGCGTTTGCTCCCTACGACAAGCCGGAGGTGGCCGTAGCCGTGGTGGTGGAACATGGTGAACATGGTGGCGGAGCAGCAGCACCCGTGGCCGGCCAGATCCTTCGCCGCTATTTCGAGGGTAAAGGGGTCATCAGGGGGAAGTCGGGCAGCGAGGAAGGGGCTGATGCCGCGGATGAAGAGGGGGATGCCGAGTGATTGACAGAAGGTTGCTGACGAGCTTCGACTGGAAAATACTTCTCCTGGTGATTTTCATCGCTTCCGTTGGAGTGTTCAACATCTACAGCGCCTCAGCGTCGTACTCCATCGCGGGGACATCCTACGCGGTGAAGCAGTTCTACTGGATCATTATCGGCCTGGGACTGCTGCTCGTCGTGTGCAGTGTCGATTACCACCTCCTCGAGGATGTTTCGTACTGGTTCTACGGTATTCTCCTGGTATTTCTTCTCCTAGTCCTCCTTGTCGGCAGAACATCCATGGGGGCGACCCGCTGGCTCCATCTCGGTTTTTTTTCCATGCAGCCGTCCGAGCCGATGAAAATCGTCATTATCATTACCTTTGCCCGTTACTTCGCCCGTCGCCAGCCGCCGGGGGGACTCGGCTTCCGTGAAATCGCACTCCCCATGGCAATTCTCAGTGCTCCTGCGCTTCTTATCATGAAACAGCCGGACCTGGGGACTGCCATCATGGTCTGCCTCGTGGCCGGGACCATCACCCTGGCCGTCGGCGTCCGCTGGAACGTGTTGATATCCATGCTTCTCGCTTCGATTCCGGTGCTGTACGTCTCCTGGCATTACCTGCTCAGGAGCTACCAGAAGAACAGGGTGCTCAATTTCCTCAACCCGGAGCGGGACCCGCTGAAAAGCGGGTATCACCTCATACAGAGCAAGATTGCCGTTGGTTCCGGTGGCTTGACCGGCAAGGGGTTCCTCCAGGGGACCCAGTCCCAGCTCCGTTTCCTCCCCGAGCAGCATACGGATTTTGCTTTTTCCGTGTTCGCAGAAGAGTGGGGTTTCTGGATCTGCATGGCCATGCTCCTCCTCTATCTCTCCCTGATCCTGTGGGGCCTGCACGTCGCCAGCCGATGTAACGACCGGTTCGGCAGCCTGCTGGCGGTAGGCGTTACCGCCATGCTTTTCTGGCACATTGTCATCAACATGGGGATGGTCATAGGCCTTTTCCCGGTTGTCGGCGTGCCTCTCCCTTTTTTCTCCTACGGCGGTACCTCCATGATAACATCGATGATCGGTGCCGGCATTCTCCTCAACATTAGTATGCGACGCTTCATGTTCTGACTCTTCGTGTTTTCTGCGAGCATTCCCTCCTTCGATGGTACTCCCGCTCTTCATTGTTTGCTTCTTTTGATCCCCGTGATACCACCTCATTGCCGGCTGAGTTCTGTCTTGCAAATGAGAATAATTATGGTCTACTGTGATAATATGAAGTAATTCTAATTGTCATGAAATGCGATACGCTGGGGGTCATATGAAGGCGAAGATACTTGTTATGGATAACGACAAGATGTCCCTCGCCACCTTGAAACACGCCTTTGAAAACAGCGGCATGGACTTGCTGGTGAGGGGTGACGCGGAATCGGCCCTGTGCTGCATCAGGCAGAAACACCCTAATGTTGCCCTGTTTGATTTCAGCATTTCGCAAAACTGCGGTCATGAGGTTCTCAAGGAAGCAAAACATGTCGACCCTGGCCTGGCAGTCATCATGACGACCGGGATGGGGACGATGCAGACGGCAATCGAGGTCATGAAGGACGGCGCATTCGACCTGCTGTCAAAGCCGTTTGATCTTCTGACACTCAAGAATGCCGTTCAGAAAGCCCTTGAGAATAACCTGCTCAACAAGAAGGTTCGTTATACCCGCCAATTCACCCATGAACAGTTTGACATGCATGACGACGATATCATGATAGGCTCCACTCCGGATTTGATGGAAATCTGGAAAATGGTAGGAAAAATTGCGGACTCTGATGCGTCCGTTCTGATAACCGGTGAAAGCGGCACGGGCAAGGAGCTTCTGGCACGGGCAATTTACAGCAACTCGAAGCGGAGCAACCGCCAATTCCTGGCAATCAACTGTGCCGCGATTCCGGAACATCTCCTCGAAAGCGAACTGTTCGGGCATGAAAAAGGGGCGTTTACCGATGCCCATTGTCGCAGGATAGGAAAGTTTGAGCAGTGTAACGGCGGGACCATCTTTCTTGACGAGGTCGGTGAGATGAGCCTGGCCAATCAGGGTAAGTTGCTGCGTGCCATCGAAATGCAGGAGTTTGAAAGGGTGGGGGGGAATGAGTCCATAAAGGTGGATGTCAGGTTCATCGCGGCATCCAACCGCTGCCTCCACGATGCGGTCAGGAATAACACGTTCAGGCTTGACCTGTTCAGTCGTCTCAGGGTGATCTGCTTTCATCTTCCGCCTCTTCGGGAGAGAAAAGCGGACATCCCCTTGCTCGCACGGTATTTTATCCGTAGATATTCTGCCAAGGTCGGCAAGCCAATCAATGACATATCATCAGAAGCCCTAGAAATGCTGCTGAATCTTCAGTGGCCCGGGAATATCAGAGAGCTCCAGAATGCCGTCAATTCAGCAGTCATACTGAGCAGCGGCTATGTTCTGGGACCCGCCGATTTTGCCATGCTGATCAGTGAAGAGGCGGCTGACACGGTAGAACCGGCAGGGGGGGGCGGGAATTACAGTGAAATGTTCAGGCGGCTGCTTGAACCCATGTTTGATGCCATCTGCAGGAAAAATAACGGGAAGGTCTACGAACATGTCAATGCCGGATTCGAAATGGCCCTGATCCGCATGGCTCTTTCCAAGTGTCAGCACAACCAGGTGCTTGCATCAAAGATGCTTGGCATAAGCAGAAATACATTGAGAGCACGTATCGATCAGTACAAGCTGCAGGATAATTGACAGAAACTTCATTCCCGCTTTTTCTTCATCTGACAACGAACCCGTATTTCTTCAGGACCGACCGCGCCTCGGCCGACGTGAGGACGGTGTAGAATGCGACGGCATCCCTGTTCTTCGCCCCGGCCACGGTCAGGGCCATGGGGTAGGTAATCCGTGGATAATACTGCTGGGGGACGGTAAAGTGGATCTTTGCCTTTCTCCCCGCCAGACGGGCATCGGTGGCATAGACGAAGGCGCCGTCAACCTCCCCCCTTTCTGCGTACATCAGGCATTCACGCACATCTTTCGCCATGACCAGTTTCTTCTCCAACTGCTTGTCGATTCCTGCCTTTTTGAACGCCTCCATCGCATACTCGCCGGCCGGCACGCTCTTCGGGCTGCCGATGGCGATCTTTTCCAGCTTCACCACCTCCTGAAGGCTGCCTATCTTCAGCTCCGGCTTGCCGGCAAAGACCAGCACATTGTAGGCCAGGGTGTCGATGCTCTTTACGTCGGCCAGCTTTTGCGCCTTCAGGTAGTCCATCCACTCGGTGTTGGCAGAGACGAAGATGTCGGCCGGCGCACCGTTCTCGATCTGCTTGGCCAGGGCGCCCGAGGCGCCGTAGTTCTTTTTGAAGGTCACCCCGGGGTGGGCTTTGGCGTATCCGTCGGCCAGTTCGTTGACCACCTCCTTCAGGCTGGCAGCCACGAACAGGTTGATGTCGCCGGCGAAGAGTTCCGTGTTCTGGCAGAGCATGGCTGCCAGGGCCGTCAGTCCTGTGAATAACAGTCTTTTCATGAGGGTGATTCTCCTTCGGAAAATGGTGTCAAGGAAACGGCAAGCCGGCCGGCTTGCCGAAGCATTCCTCCCACCGGACCGCCATGTCGATGCGGGAGCAAGGGCGATGTCGCCCCCTTGCTCCCGCGAATGGCGAATGGTATAGGCGCGGTTGCTAATTGACGCCGATGATGACGCTGGATGCCTTGAACAGGGCACAGACGTGACCGCCTGACTTCAGCCCGAGCCGGACGGCGCTGTCGTGGGTAATGACGGCGCTGACCGTATTGCCGCCACCCCTCTCTGTCAGTGTACCATAGTAAGCCGCTCCGAGCTTGCTGCTTGGTATCATATATACATGACGTGTGCCACAAAGATGACGCAGTTAAAAATTCAATAATATCTGTCTGTTGTTCTGTCGGGAATGAGCCGTCGTTTCTGGACCGACTGAACGTAAATCGTGCACATGCTGCATTCAGCAGCAGGCACCGGCTCTGAGCCTGGTTTGATGGTGGGGAAATTACAGATTCGGGTCGCCACCAGGAAGCACCCCGTATTTTCTCAATTCCTGGTCCAGTTGTTCTTCTGTGAGCCCGAGTGCCCTGCAGATTAATTTCCTGTCCGACTTGTACCTGTCACAGGCAAGGGAAAGAATTGCCGTCTTCAACGACGACGTCATGCGCTCGAGTAGATTATGATCACTGTTACTGACCAGGGAGTCGAGGAGAGATTCCAGGTCTCTCGACAATGCAAGTGAATCATTGCGCGCGGAATGATTGAGGTCTTCTGACGGTTTCCCGACCATGACAGCAAGCCTGCAGATCTTGGACAGGTACTGTTCCGCATAGCGGAGAGTTTCCGGGTCGTTGTTCAAGAGCAGAACATGATTGCAGTGATTCATGGTCTGGTGGCCTTGAGTCGTTCTGCCGGTCAGTTCAACGGCTCTGAATCCGACGCCCGGGTTACCATTTTTCCTGTACGAACCTGATCCCATGGTGCTCCCACCCTTTTTTCCGTGCCATGACGGGCCGGACTTTGCGCCGTACTCTGCTTTGAGGGCGGCCTCATTATTTTCTGTGGCAGGCAAAGCACAAACCACTGCTGTTCATGTCGACGGCAAGGTAGAGCCTTCTCGTGCCGAGCAGATTGTGGCAACTTGCGCAGCCTACCTGGCCATTCATAAAGACCATTTCCGCCGGCAGGCTCCCTCCGTAATTGAAACCATTCGTGCAGTTGAACAGCCTGTAATCCATTCCTATGGGATGTGAAGCCTGCAGTGTCACGACGGATATTGTCCCCAGCGTTTCTTTTTTTTCAAATCGGTAGCCTATGGCAGAGGCAATGGTTCCATCATGGCAGTTGATGCACTCCATCGTGATTGGATCAAAAATCTTGTTCTCGCCGTTGCCGGGAGGTAGTGTGGTTCCGCATGACCAGCCATTGTCCGGAATCTTGCCGCTTGCCACGGTTGCTTCATAATCCGCTCTCACGGTCGGGTTCAGCAACTGTTGAGCCATCGTGCACTCGCCACCTTCGACCAACGTATGAACAAGCATGACAAGAAAGATGATAAGGAATGTGACGATCATGCATGCTTTTTGTCGTACCACGGTGGTGGCAGATCCTTTCGTTTTCATGATCTCACCCTCCTTTCCCCTGCTTACTCAACCAATCCCAGATGTGTGCCAAAACATGGAGTCGTTTCGCGTGTCCAACTTACCGAAAACATTGGTTGTTATGCGAACTGGGTGGAGGAATGGGAACACCTGTATGAGTAACGAACAGGGACGGATACCAGTATCGCGCGGAACGGTTCTTATGCCGCTGTTGAGTTGGGTGCAACTCCTGCACAGCTGTTCAATTCTTGCTCAGTTGATGCATACGTGGCAACGGAAGGGGACGGGTGAGAGGGTGGCAAAATGAAAGCGCATCGAAAGTGGCGAGCGGTGGCAGGAGCACAACTGATTGACTGTGCAGAAGTGATACAGGGAGTTGGTTGATCAGCCAGGCAGTGGGCGTACTGTCCGACAGTTACCGCAGGAGGGTATTGGCACGATTATCGTACTTATGTTAGTGAAAGCTAACAATGCGAGGCGTGTCATGAAACGTATGCTTGTATTCATACTCCTTATCTATTGCCTGACTGGATGTAGTGAACTTCGCATTATCGGAGCTGCTGCGATGAGGGAATTTCATGCCGACGGTGTCAGTGTCGGGGAGAATAAAGCTGAACCTGGCCAGGTGGTGAACGCAGGTATTACAGCGGAGGTGAAAACTATGCCGGTCGACAAGAGGAAATCGTTTTCATCCTTTCCCCACGCGCATCAAGACGAGAAGAACGCGGAGAAAGGGTTGTGGGAGAAAATCGAGCCGCGCAGCAGGGAAAATTGACGGTGGGTTGCCGCTAGGTTTGATACACCGGTCGTGGCCATCCGTTATGGCGTACAGATGAGGGGGGCTTTTCAATAGTGCGGTGGAGGTTCCTCTTCGTCCTGCTCCTTGAGAAACGCGGGGAGCAGCATTTTCACCTGCTCACTGATCTGTCTGACCTCCCTTTCCAGTGATTCCAGGGCTAGTTCCTGTCTGCAGACGATTTCATTGAGCTCTTCAATCGTCCTTTCCTGGTGGGTAAATCGTATTTCGAGTTCCGTTAGACGGTCTTCCATCGAATCCTCCTGAGTTACCGCATGGTATCTGAACATGCCGCGATCAGTGCGGCATGATTGTTCTGCCACCAAAGCTTCCAGTCGAACAGAGTAATGTCGTAGAGCAGGGCAAGGGGAATGAACGTATCCAGTTCTGAAACCGCATGGCCCAGCACCTCATGGCTGAATCGCCTGTCAAGAGCCCCTTCCTGGCGGAAGATGTCGGCAAAGGGGGCGGACAGTGACGGCAGCTGCAGCGGATTGACAGTGGTAAAGTTTTCCGTACACCATTCGTCGTGCATGACTTCACCGGAACGGTCAATCAGCGGCATCCCATGCAGTCGGCAGGTCATGGGGCGGTAAGCGTACACCAGGCAGTGACCGTTGTCATCAAGCAACGGACAGGGTGTCTCATCATCGTCGGGCATCAGTTCCTCCCACTCCGTTTCCGGCCGGAGGTTAAGGATGAACGGAGGTGACAGTTCGGGCCATCTGCGCTGCAGCTGTTCGAGCCTCTGCTTTGCCTTGACCAGCACGGTACAACGGACGCTTTCCGGGAGGCGGGCGAAGCCATACTGAAGTAGAGCGGCATCCAGGAGGGTGATGTCGAAGAGTCCCCGGCAGCAGCCGCTGCACCCCTTGCCGCAGCGGACATGTTCCGGGTATGCCGTAGCGGCCCCGGCATACCATGAGTCGATTACTGCCAGCAGTTCCCCGTAGGCTTCCAGAACTGTCCGGTTTTCCGGATGATCGTATCGTTCAGTTTGTGTCATCAGATAACCACGAGATGTTCGACGATGAGGGTGCCGCAGGTGACGCTGAGCGAACCGGCCACGTTGGTCTGTCCGATCACGGCGGTAAAATCGGAATTATACCCACCTGTCAGGGTCAACTGTTCGCCACAGCGGTTGACGTCGATGGTTTCGGCAAAGGTGAGGGACTGGAGATAAATGGTGGGAGAGGTGCCGGCAGGAAACGTACTTACCGCCGCTGCAATGGTCGGCAGGAAGGCGGTTGTCTGACCGCTGGCGGCAAGCTTGACACTCCCCGTGGAGATCACCCAGTCCCAGGTGGAAGGGGAGAGATCGGCATTGCCGGCTAGGTCACGGGCGTAGACGCTGAAGATGTGCGCACCAGGAGAGAGATTGCCGTAGGTAGCCGGGGAGGTACAGGGTGACCAGGCTCCGGCGTCGAGGCGACAGGTGTATGCAGCAGTCGGGTCGTCAGCCGAGAAGCCGAAACTGGCGCTTGTGGAGGCGGTCAGGCTGTCCGGTGTGCTGCCGAGTGAGGTGACGGGCGGGAGGGTGTCTATAGTCCACGTGTGACCCGCCGGGGTAGTGTCGGTGGTCCCGTCCGAATCCACGGCACGCACGCGGAACGTATGGGTTCCGTCGGCCAGTCCGGAGAAGGTGGCAGGTGAGGTGCAGGCAGACCAGGCACCGGCATCCCGTGCGCATTCAAAGGTTGCCGAGAGAGTGGGGGAGCAGAAGGTGAACGTCGCTTGCGTAACGTTCGACAGGGCACCAGGTGCAGAGGTGATGGTGGTCTCAATCAGCGTGATATCCGCGGTCATCGTCGGGCCGGACGGGCTTATGCCGGTAATCCTGAATCCGCTTGAAACGCCGCTGTAGAGGTTGTTGCCGGGAGTCGTGGCCCTGCTGAATGCTTGTCTGTTACCTGTTCCCGGAAACGGGTCACCACCGTCGCCGCTGTTGGCGTTTTTCTCGAGGCTGTACAGGCCATCTGCCTGAACGAGGGCAACCATGTAGTGACCGGTGCAACTGGTACAGCCGGGATACCATGCGGAGTTGTTATCCGTCATGGTTTCGTCGATGTGCCAGACCAGCAGCCCCTCACCCGGCAGCCCCGCATCGAAGCCGCTTTTCTGCCGGTTTTCGAGAAGAAAATATTCGTTGCCGCCATCCAGCAACCGGTAGGAGTCACGTGCGCTCTCCACGGCGCCAAATGGTTGTGCCGTTACGGAGGCATCGATGAGGGCCGGGCTGCTCCAGCCGAGGACGTATCTGCTCCAGGGGTCCAGGTGGGCAGGCCTGTCGCCTCCCTGATCGATAGCGTTCCATGAACCTCCGGCCATCAGGCTCCAGGAGCCGATCCCCTCCGACGAATAATCGGTGTCGTAGAGATCGGGAAGCCCGAGGGCATGGCCGAACTCGTGGGCAAACACCCCCATGGTGGTCATGCCGTTCCCCAGTTTTTCGGGCTGGATGACATATTCGTTGATTTTCACGAATTGAGTCGGATCCGCCAGGCAGGTGTCGTTAGTGGTGAACACGCCGTTGTGGCTGTAGCCGAAGGTCTTGGCTGCAGAGAGGCTCCAGCTGTGGGACCAGATGTCCTTGGGATCCGGGCTTGACTCTTCACCGGTTCCCTGGTGGATGATGTCGACCACGTCCACGTAGCAGTCTCCGTCCAGGTCGTAGGGGGCGAAATTCACCGTGCTGTCCGCTGCCGTTACTGCCTCGTAGACAAGGTCGCCCGGCCACTTGTCCCAGCCGTAAGGGTCGTTCTGGCCGTAGTAGTTGTGGGGCGACGCTGCGCTCACCCAGCCGATGATGCCGGCCGGCCCGGGGGAGACGGTGAAGGCACCGTAGGAGACTTCCGTATAGTAATCCTGCATCGACCAGGTGCCGGTCCCGAAAAGGAGTGTCTGAAAATCCGCAGCGGTATAGGCAGGGGTGGGAGAGTCACTGAATATTACGAGGATGACCGGGATGTTTCCGGTTACTCCGGTCGCGGGCGACGCTGACGGGGAGGTGGTCGGCCCGGTGGTCAGACTTGCCGAACGGGCAAGGGAGGTGGTCATGGTTTTTTTAGGCATGCCGGCTGTCGCCTTTTTGCCGGGGCGGAGCTTCTTGCGCAGCTGGCCGGGAGGCGGCTGCTTCCCCACCTGCCGGCCCGAACTGACGAGCTTTTCATCCTTGTCATGGACGGCGTAGACCCAGCTTTTCAGATTGTCGTCAAACAGGATGGCATACCCCTCGTCGGTGTCCCACCCGGAAAGATTCTCATCTCCCCACCTGCGCGCAGGGAAGGAACTGCCGTCCGCCTGCCGAAGCTGGTGGCTGAATGGCGCAGCCGGTACGGCCGTGACGGTGTCAGCGGTGGATAACGCCATCAATGCTGTCATGAACAGTATGGGGAAAGGCCGTTTCATGGCCGTTGTCCTCTGGCAAGGGTGTACCCGCGATATGCAGGCAGTGGGTCTAGGTATATTTAAGCAAATAAGCTGCCGGGAACGCAACGGATAAGGTGACAAACGACGCGGGGCAATGAGAAATCATTGCCCCGCCGGGTGAAGAGTTCAGAAGCTCACGGCAGTTACCCGCCGACAAGCTCGCTTTTGGTGAAGATAGTTCTCAGCCAGTACCCTTCGGCCTCGATGTTTTCCCGTCCACCCTCTTCGCGGTCAACGAGTGTGACAATCCCGAGAACGTCCAGACCCTCTTCCTTGGCGCGGTTGACCGCTTTCATGGACGAGCCGCCGGTGGTGACGACATCCTCGACAATAACCACCCTGGTGCCAGGGGGAAGGTTCTTGCGCCCTTCGAGCCATTGGCCGGTGCCATGCCCCTTGGGTTCCTTGCGGATGATGAAGGCGTGCATGCTCCTGCCGTCCAGGTGTGCTGCGATGGAGGTAGCCGTGGCGATCGGGTCGGCGCCGAGGGTGATGCCGCCGACCGCCTGCACCCCTTCCACGTCCTTGATGGCCTCGTAGAAGAGCTTGCCCACCAGGTAGCCGCCCGATGCATGGAGGGTGGTCTGCTTGCCGTCGAAATAAAAATCGCTCTGGCGGCCCGATGCCAGGGTTACAAGGCGCTTTTCGTAGGAAAGCTGGAGAATGATCTGCTTCAGTTGTTCGCGGTCCGTCATTTCTGATACTCCTTGTCAAAGAGATCCATCTGCGGGTCGCCCCCCATGTTGGGGAAACAGATGGGATAGTCGCCGGCAAAGCAGGCAGTGCAGTAGGGGGTGTTGTCCATTCCCACCGATTCCATGAGCCCATCATGGGAAAGGTAGCCGAGCGTGTCGGCCGTAATGTATTTGCGGATTTCGTCGATGGTGTGGGATGCCGAGATCAGCTCCTTGCGGTTGGGGGTGTCGATGCCGTAATAGCAGGGGTAGCTGGTCGGCGGCGAGGAGATGCGCATGTGTACTTCGCTGGCCCCCGCGTTGCGGACCATCTTGACGATCTTGCGCGACGTGGTGCCGCGGACGATGGAATCGTCGATGACCACGACCCTCTTCCCCTTGAGGACGTCCCGCACCGGGTTGAGCTTGATCTTCACCCCGAAGTGGCGGATGGACTGCTGAGGCTCGATGAAGGTGCGGCCGACGTAGTGGTTCCGGATCAGCCCGAGCTCGAAGGGGATACCCGCCTCCTCGGCGTACCCCATGGCTGCAGGCACGCCGGAGTCGGGGACGGCAATGACCAGGTCGGCATCGACACCGTGTTCACGGGCGAGCTGGCGTCCCATCTCCTTGCGCACCATGTAGACGTTCTTGCCGAAGATGTAGGAGTCGGGACGGGCGAAGTAGACGAATTCGAAGATGCAGGGGGCGGGGGTCTGTTTCTTCCAGGGGAAGAAACTGGTCATGCCGCTCTTGTCGATGACGATCATTTCACCCGGCTCGATCTCGCGGATGAACTCGGCTTCGATCAGGTCGAGGGCGCAGCTCTCCGAGGCGATGACATAGGCACCCCCCTGGCGACCGAGGCACAAGGGGCGGAAACCGTGGGGGTCCCGAGCGGCGATCATCCTGCTTTCCGTGAGGAAGAGGAGGCAGTAGGCCCCTTCGACCCGGTCCAGCGCGGCGGTGATGCGCTCAACGAGGGAGTCGTTGCGGGCGGTCGCCAGGAGGTGGACGATGATCTCCGTATCCATGGAGGTCTGGAAGATGGAGCCGTAGGCCTCCAGTTCGGCCCTGATGAGCTGGGCATTGACTATGTTGCCGTTGTGGGCCACGGCGATGGCGCCCCGCGAGTACTCGACCATGATCGGCTGGGTGTTCTTGATGACCGACGAACCGGCGGTGGAGTAGCGGACGTGGCCGATGGCGGCATTCCCGGGGAGTTTCTTGAAGGTGTTCTGGTCGCCGAAAACGTCGGCAACCAGCCCCATCGCCTTGTGGGAGTAGAGGGTCTTGCCGTCCGATGAGACGATGCCGCAGGCCTCCTGGCCGCGGTGCTGCAGGGCGTACAGGCCGAGGTAGGTCAGGTTGGAAGCCTCGGGATGGTTGAATATGCCGAAAATACCGCATTCTTCTTCAGGTCTGCTAAATTTCATCTCTCCGCAAGCTCCTTGTGGCTGCGACAGCCGGCTAAAGGTGGTTTTTCACGTACTGGGCGGCATTCCTGTACAGGGCCAGGCCGTCCCCGTCCTCCGGAAGTTCTTCCCTGGTCCAGCGCGGATGCTGGGTGTAGTGGACGAACGCCTCGGGGTGGGGCATCAGCCCCATGATACGGCCCGTCGGGTCGCAGATGCCTGCGATGGCATTGACGGACCCGTTGGGGTTTGCCGGGAACTCCATGGTGCCAGACGTATAGTCAGCGTCCGAGTACTTCAGGACAGCCAGGTGATCCCGCTCGATCCTTGCCAGGGTCGCCTCAGAGTCGCAGAGGAACTTCCCTTCCCCGTGGCGGACCGGCAGATAGATCCCCCGTCCGATCCCCCTGGTGAAGACCGACGGAGACGCCGGATCGCACTTCAGGTAGCACCAGCGGTCCTGGAAGCGGCCGCAGTCGTTGTAGGTGAGGGTGGCGGTCTGGTTCAGGTAGTTGCCGTCGAAACCGGGGAGCATCCCCATCTTGGTTATCAACTGGAAACCGTTGCAGACGCCGAGGATCAGTTTGCCGTCCCGTATGAAACGGGTGAACTGTTCGACCAGTCTTTCGCTGCTGCCGCTGATACCGGCGTATTTCAACCGGTTGGCCTGTGCCTTGGCACTCCCCAGGTCGTCGCCGTCGAGGAAGCCGCCGGTCAGGTTGAGGAAGTGGAAATCGTCCAGGCGGATCTCCCCGGAGAGGATGTCGGCAATATGGGCGATGACCGCTTCGTCGAAGCCCCCGAGGCGGCAGGCGTGGGCTGCTTCCATCTCGCAGTTGGTGCCGTTGCCGGTGATGACTATTGCGCGTGTTTTGGACATGAGTGAAAACTCCGTAATGTCGGCTTGTTGCTGCTGAAACCGTGACAGTCAGATGATAGTGCTCAGTGGCTAGGGGTATTAAAGCTCCCGCAGGGGGCGTTGCCATGACTCCTTGAGTTCGGCGAGTCCCGATGCGACGACAGCATTCCCGGCCAGCCCGGTTATGCTCAGTGTCGGCTCGACGGTTACCGTGCCGATGGCGGCGAACGTGCTGTTGGCCATGAGCGCTTCGAACTCGGCTCGTTGTTCCGGCCTGACCGTCACCAGGAGGCGGGAGGCTGATTCGGAAAAGAGCAGGGCCGCATCGTTTTTACCGGACAGTTCACCTTTCCAGGGGACGTCGGCGAGGGAGAGCGCAACCCCGTAGCCGCCGGAAAAGGCCGATTCTGCCACGGCCACGGCCAGTCCGCCATCCGAAAGGTCATGACATGAAGCGACGGTGCCGGCCATGACCGCACGGTGGTATGCCTGGTAACAAGCATATGCCTCTGCCGCGTTCACCTTCGGTACCCTGGTGCCGATGGCTCCGTGGAGGGCGTAGTATTCCGATCCGCCCAGTTCAGCACCGGTCGCACCGAGGATATAGACGATGTCGCCGGGTCGCTTGACATCCATGGTGACCGCCTTGCGGGTGTCCTCGATCTTGCCGATGACCGAGAAGAGAAGGGTGGGGGGGATGGAGATCTTCACCCCGCCGTCGTAAAAATCGTTCTTCATGGAGTCCTTGCCCGAGATGAGGGGGATGTTGTACTCCATGCAGACGTCGTAGAGGGCCTGGTTGGACCGTACCAGCTGGGCCATCTTGTAGGGGCCGTCAGGGGTCTTCTCCGACAGGACCGGGTCGCACCAGCAGAAGTTGTCCAGGCCGGCAACCAGTTCCAGCGAGCCGCCCACGGCAACGTAGTTGCGCAGCGCCTCGTCGATGGCGTTGGCTGTCATGTCGTAGGTGTCGATGTCGGAGAAGCGAGGGCAGATTCCGTGGGCAACGACTACCCCTTCGAAAGAGTCGAGGATCGGCCGGACGACGGCGGCATCGGAAGGACCGTCATTGGAGACACCGATGAACGGCTTGACCACCGATCCCCCCTGGACCTCGTGGTCGTAACGCCGGACTACCGATTCCTTCGAGCAGATGTTGAGGGAGGAGAGGAGCTGTCCGAGCTCAACCGTATAGTCGCTTTTTTGCGCAAGGGACGGTTCTGCGTGGGTCGGCGGGGTCCACTTGGCCGGTAGCTGCATGGGGGGGAGTCCTTCGTGCATGAACTCCATGGGGAGCCACGCCACGGTACGCTCGCCGTAGAGGATGTGGAACACGCCGTTGTCGGTGAATTCACCGAGAACGGTGGCTTCGACATTGAACCGCTGTGCCATCTCGAGGAACTGGTCGATCTTGTCCGGCGGCACCGCCAGGCTCATCCGTTCCTGGGCCTCGGAAATGAGGATTTCCCACGGGTTGAGGCCGGGGTACTTGAGCGGCGCCCTGGAGAGGTCCATACGGCACCCGCCGCACTCTCCGGACATCTCGCCGATGGAGGAGGAGAGACCTCCGGCGCCGTTGTCGGTGATGAAACGGTAGAGACCCTTGTCCCGTGCCCGGATGAGGAAGTCGAACATCCGTTTCTGGGTTATGGGGTCGCCGATCTGAACGGCCGTCACCGGGGAGTTCTCGTTGAGCTCCTCTGAGGAGAACGTGGCGCCGTGGATGCCGTCCTTGCCGATCCTCCCCCCTGCCATGACGATCAGGTCACCCGGCTCGATGGATTTCTCGTGTCCCGGCCGGCCGTTGAGTTCCGCCGGCATGATGCCGGCCGTGCCGCAGAAGACCAGGGGCTTGCCGCAGAACCTTTCGTCGAAGACGATGGAACCGTTGACCGTCGGTATGCCGCTCTTGTTGCCGCCGTGCTCAACCCCTTCGACGACCCCCTCGAAGATGCGCCGGGGGTGGAGCAGCCGTTTCGGGAGCGGTTTGTCGTAGAACGGGTCGGCGAAGCAGAAGACATCGGTGTTGAAGATAAGCTTTGCCCCCTGGCCGGTGCCGAAGGGGTCGCGATTGACGCCGACGATACCTGTCAGCGCGCCGCCGTAGGGGTCGAGGGCTGACGGTGAGTTGTGGGTCTCGACCTTGAACACCAGGGAGTGCCGGTCGTTGAATTTGATGACACCGGCATTGTCCTTGAAAACCGAGAGGCAGAAATCCCTCTCGCCCATCTTTTCCCGCACATCCTTGGTAGTCCGCTGGATGAATGATTTGAACAGGGAGTTGATCTCCTGCTTGTTGCCGTGCTCGTCCTCGTAGTGGACCGTGCCGGCGAAGATCTTGTGCTTGCAGTGCTCGGACCAGGTCTGGGCGAGGCACTCCAGTTCCACATCCGTCGGCCTGGTGCCGAGACCCACCCTGGCACGTTCTGAACGGACGGCCGGGTCGCGGTAGTGGGCCTGGATGATCTTCATCTCCTCCAGGGTGAGGGCGAGGACACCGTCCTTGCTGATGCGCATCAGCTCTTCGTCGGAGACCTCGAGGTCGATCTCCCGTACTTCGCCGCTGGCTTCGACCAGAACCTTTGGCACGACGGCTGCGAAGCCGTTGCTGGCGTTGAAGTCGGTTGAAGAGAGGACGGTGTAGCGCTGGATGAGGGTGTTGCAGAGGAGTTCGGTGGCGATCCGCTCCACGTCTCCCCTGCGTGTGATCCCCCCGAACAGGTACTGCACGGAGTGGTAGACCCCTTCGCCGTCAGTGAAGGGGCGGCCGGTGAGGTACTCGACCGCTTCCCGGGCTGTGCGGCCCACGTTATCGGTTACCCCGGGGCGGAAACCGACTTCCACGGCAAAGTCGAAACCGTCTGCCGAGGGGGTGTCCAGTGACCACTGCTGCATGACCGGATCGCTGAACGGACCGGAAGCGGCCCTCTCAAGTTCGTCCGCTGTCAGGGATGCATCCACGGTATAGACATCGATTGTCCTCACCGAGGATACCGGTAGATGGAGGAAGTGTTCGATCTCGCGTCTGATCCGTTCACCCCGTGCGTCGCGGATGCCGGACTTAAGGCTTACTTCGATTCTGTGTGCCATTCAATGTTCCTTGTGCAGGTAGACGGATGTAGTCGGGTAGGGGATGGTGATCCCCTTTTCCGCCAGTCTCCTGAGCAGAAGTGTGTTGATACGGTCCGTTATCGGGAAAACCTTGGTGTATTCGTCGACCCAGAAGAAGAGGGCCATCTGCAGGGCGCTGTCGCCGAATGCAGTGAAGTACGCTTCCGGCGGCGGGTCGCGCAGGACCTCTGAGACCTCCAGTGCCGTTGTCACCAGAAGGGCCTTGACCTGTTCCACGTCGCTGCCGTAGGCAACGCCGATGTTGATGCGCCCCTTGGCGCGGACGTCGGGGAATGCCTGGTTGGTGAGAATGGTGTTGCACAGGTCCGAGTTGGGGATGATGAGTAACTGGTTGTCCATGGTCTTGATCTTCGTGCTGCGCAGGCCGATATCCTGGACATCACCCAACTGTCCGCCAGAGAGCTGGATCCGGTCGCCGATGCGGAACGGCCGGTCGATCATCAGGGTGAAACCGGAGATCATGTTCGCCAGGGTGTCCTTTGCCGCCATGCCGATGGCAAGGGAGCCGATCCCCAGGGCGGTGACGAGGGAGAGGATGTCGTAGTTGAAATGCTTGAGAACTATGATGAGTGCCGTACCGACCAGGAAGATCGTGCCGAGTTTCTCGGCCAGGGGGAGCAGCTGTCGATCAAGTCCGCCACGGCCGTTTTCAGCCATGATTCCGGCGTACCACCTGAGAAGCTCGTCCATGGCCCGCCAGGCGATGTTGGTCAGGATGGCGATGGTGATGATGAACACCGCGCCGGAGACGGCGACATGGGCCTTGTCCGGGAGGGGGAGTGTCTTGATCGCAAGATACAGCCCCCCGAACACGACGAGGAGCGAGGCGGGCGGGGTGATGCGGGCAAGTATCCGGTCATCCAGGTCCGTGGCGGTGAACGAGGTGAACTTCGGCCCCCAGGTGGTGAGGATGTAGCGGAGGAGCTTGGCCAGGAGCCAGAAGATGGCGAAGATGATGAGCGCCACCAGCAGCTCCTTGGTCCAGAACAGGTAGAGGGAGTCGCTCTCCTGGAGGCGGTAGAGATCGATGATGCTATTCACCGAAAACCCTCTTGAAGATCGTGTTGACGTGTTTCAGGTGATAGTTCAGGTCGAATGATTCGCGAATCTTGTCTTCACCCAGGGCGCCGACGACTTCGCTGTCAGCCAGGAGCTCGGTCTGGAAATCCTTCCCTTCCTCCCACACTTTCATGGCGTTACGTTGTACGAGGCGATAGGCATTTTCGCGGGAGACGCCGGCCTGGGTCAGGTCGAGGAGAATCTTCTGGGAGAAGACCAGGCCCTTCATCTGGTTGAGGTTCTTCAGCATGTTTTCCGGGTAGACGACCAGGTTCCTGACCAGGCCGTTCAACCGGCGGAGGGAGAAATCGAGGGCAACGGTTGCGTCGGGGGCGATGTAGCGCTCCACCGAGGAGTGGGAGATGTCCCGCTCGTGCCAGAGGGCGATGTTCTCCAGTGCCGGGATGCAGAATGAGCGGACGTAGCGGGCCTGGCCGGTGAGGTTTTCCGAGAGGATCGGGTTGCGTTTGTGGGGCATCGCCGAGGAGCCTTTCTGCCCCTTGGTGAACTGCTCCTCGGCTTCCAGGACCTCGGTGCGCTGGAGGTGACGGACCTCGATGGCGATCCGCTCCATGGAGGAGGCGATGATGGAGAGGGTGCAGAAATACTCGGCATGGCGGTCACGGGGGATGACCTGGGTGGATACCGGCTCGGGTTTGAGCCCCATCTTCTCGCAGACGTACTCTTCGACGAACGGGTCGATATTGGCAAAGGTACCAACCGCGCCGGAGATCGCCCCGGTGGCGATGTTGTCCCGGGCAGTCCTGAGGCGGGTGCGGTTGCGGTCCATTTCGGCATACCATGTGGCCAGCTTCAGGCCGAAGGTGACCGGTTCGGCGTGGATGCCGTGGGAACGACCCATGCAGACCGTCTCCCGGTGCTCCATGGCACGAGCCTTGATCGAGTCGAGGAGCATGTCCAGGTCGGCCAGCAGTTCGTCAGCGGCCTGGACCATCTGCACGGAGAGGCAGGTGTCGAGGACGTCGGAGGATGTCATCCCCTGGTGAATGAAGCGTGCCTCGGGGCCGACGAACTCCGAGACCGACGTGAGGAACGCGATGACGTCGTGTTTTACTTCCGCTTCGATGGCGTCAATCCGCTCGATATTGAAATTCCCCTTCTCGCGAATAACGGGAACGGCCTCCTTCGGAATGACGCCGAGGATCGCCTGGGCCTCACATGCCAGGGTCTCGATCTCCAGCCAGATGCGGAAGCGGTTTTCCGGTTCCCAGATTTTTGCCATGTCGGGGCGGGTGTAGCGAGGAATCATTATGTCATCTCCTTCGGTTTTTATATGGCCAGCATTTCGCTCGGTTGATACTGGTTGCCGATTACCAGTCGCGGCGAACAGCATGTCTGGCTGCTCAGCAGGGCGGTTGCCGCCGCGTGGGGGAGGTCGGGGGAGTTGTTAACCTCGGAAAGGTGGGCCAGCAGAACCCCTTTCAGTCCTTCGTGGAGCAGGTCACCCAGCAGCTGCATCGATTCGTTGTTGGAAATATGGCCGTGCTTTGACTTGATCCGCTGTTTCAGATGCCAGGGGTAGGGGCCGTTCAGCAGCATCTCCTCGTCGTGATTTGCTTCCAGCACCACCATGCGACATCCCGCAAGCTTGTCGGTCACCAGTCGGGTAACAATTCCGAGATCTGTCGCAAAGCCGATCCGTCCCTCTCTGCTTTCGATGGTGAATCCGACCGGGTCTATGGCGTCATGGGTAATGGGGAAGGGATCGATCAGCAGATCACGGAAGACGAATGAGGAGCCCGATTCGAATTCAACGACGTCCGTTTTCTTCAGGAGGCCTTCGCACCCCTGACGGGTCGGATGACTGACCAGGAGAGGGATTTTAAGCTTCCTCCCCAGGGTGCCGGCCCCCCTGGTGTGATCCGAGTGATCATGACTGACCAGGATGGCATGCAGGTCTTTTCCGTCGACACCGATCCGGTTCAGTCGCTTGATGATTTCCACCCCCGAAAGGCCGGCATCAATCAGCACTCTGGTATCTCCGCTCTCCACAAAGACGGCATTGCCTTTGCTGCCGCTTGCAAGCAGGGAGATCTTCACCGTTTTCCTCCGGGATTTACTACGTTTTACTTGCCGTTTGCTGTGCCTAGTGACAGTGAAAATCAGGGCAGGTAGAAACAATTTTTATACCGTAATTCCTGGTTATGTTCAAGATTAAAAGGGGGAGAAGGAGAGGGGGACAGTGCCGCTCCCGGTCACCGTTTTAGGGCGTTTTGCAGATTGTTATAAAAGTCTTAATAAAATATTGACGTCGGTAAAGCGGTTTGTATAATAGGCCGTGCTGCGTACGCCCGCGTTTTCACGCGTGCAACATGCCGACAAAACTTGAAGGAGGGGGTCATGGCCATCAGATTGGGTATCAACGGTTTTGGTAGAATCGGACGGACAGTGCTTCGTTTCGCGATGAAGGAGAAGGGGATCGATATCGTTGCCATCAACGATCTGACGGATGCCAAAACCCTGGCCCATCTGCTCAAATATGATTCGGTTCACGGCGCATTCCCGGGCAAGGTCGAGTACAACGACAATGAGCTGATCATAAACGGCAAGGCAATCAAAATTCTTGCAGTAAAAAATCCCGCCGAACTCCCCTGGAAAAAGGAAAAAGTCGATTTCGTCCTTGAGTCCACCGGTATCTTCACCTCTCGTGAAAAAGCCGAATTGCACCTTGCGGCCGGCGCAAAGAAAGTCATTATTTCCGCACCGGCTACCGGCGAAGACCTTACCGTCGTTATGGGTGTCAACCACCACCTCTATGATGGCAAGAAGCACCACATCGTTTCCAACGCATCCTGCACCACAAACTGTCTCGCCCCGGTCGTGAAGGTCCTGCACGAGACCTTCGGCATCGAGAAGGGGTTGGTGACCACCGTTCACTCTTATACCAACGACCAGAATATCCTGGACCTGCCCCACAAGGATCTTCGTCGCGCCAGGGCGGCCGCGCTCTCCATGATACCCACATCCACCGGCGCTGCGAAGGCGGTTTCCCTCGTTCTTCCCGAACTCAAGGGGAAGCTGGACGGGATGGCCATCCGCGTTCCCACCCCAAATGTCTCGGTTGTCGACCTGGTGGCCACCCTGACTAAAAAGGCCGATGCCGGCAAGGTCAATGCTGCCCTGAAAAAGGCTTCCAGGGGTTCTCTCAAGGGTATTCTGGGCTACAGCGAGGAGCCGCTCGTTTCAATCGATTACAACGGGAATGCGCTCTCATCCATTGTCGATGCCGGATGCACTAAGGTGCTGGACGGGAACTTCGTCAAGGTTCTTTCCTGGTATGACAATGAAACCGGTTTTTCCAAGCGTGTGGTCGATTTGATCAACTACATGCAGAAGTAAGTTCGTCGGGAATCGTAAGGGGGGGGAGCCATCCCCCCTTTTTTTGCGTAATGCACATTACAATTAATAATTAGCAGGGAGGAGCAGATGCCGATTCGTTATATCGATCAACTTAAGGATCTCAAAGGGAAAAAAGTATTCATCAGGGTTGACTTCAATGTTCCCCAGGATGAAAAGGGGAACATTACCGAGGATACCCGTATCGTCGGAGCCGTGCCCACAATCAAGTTTGCCGTCGAGCAGGGTGCGAAGGTGATCCTCGCTTCCCATCTTGGCCGTCCGAAAGGCGAGAAGAAGCCCAAGTACACCATGGCGCCCGCGACCAAACGCCTCTCCCAGCTTCTTGGCAAGAAGGTTGTCCAGGCACCGGACTGCTTCGGACCCGAGGTGGACAAGCTGATCGAGGCAATGAAGCCGGGCGACATCGTCATGCTGGAAAATGTCCGCTTCTACCCGGGTGAAGAGAAGAATGACGAGGGGTTTGCCGCCAGCCTGGCCAATGGTTGTGAGATCTATGTAAATGACGCGTTTGCCGTCTCCCACCGCGCCCATGCCTCAGTCGAGGCCATCACCAGGATCATCCCAACCATTGCCGCCGGTTTCCTGATGAAGAACGAGATGACCTTCTTCGACAAGGCCATGAGCAATCCGGTACGGCCGCTGGTGGCCATTCTCGGCGGAGCCAAGGTGTCCGGCAAGCTGGAGGTCCTGGAAACCCTTGTCAACAAGGTGGACAAGATCGTCATCGGCGGCGGGATGGCCTTCACCTTTCTTAAGGCTCTGGGATACTCTGTCGGGAAATCGCTGGTCGAGGACGAGTTGATCACCACCGCCAAAAAGATCATGGACAAGGCACGCAAGAAGGGCGTTACCTTCTACCTGCCGGTTGACTGCATCGTCGCCAACGCCTTCGAAGCGAATGCAACCAATTTCATCACCACGGTGCAGGAGATACCCGAGGGGTGGATGGCTCTGGATATCGGCCCCGCTTCCGCAACCCTCTTCGCCGAGACCCTGCGGGATGCCAAGACGGTCATCTGGAACGGTCCCATGGGGGTATTCGAGATGGATGCCTTTGCCCGCGGCACCTTTGCCGTGGCCGAATCCGTCGCTAACTGCTATGCTACCACCGTCATCGGTGGCGGGGACACTGATGCCGCGGTGAACAAGGCAGGGGTGGCCAGCAAGGTCAGCTACATCTCCACCGGCGGCGGTGCCTTTCTCGAACTGCTTGAAGGGAAGATTCTTCCGGGTGTCAAAGCCCTGGACGTCAAGGGTAAATAAGGGGGAACCATGCGCACACCTGTCATCGCAGGCAACTGGAAACTGTTCAAGACGGCTCCCGAGGCGATCGGCCTTGTTACCGGCCTTGTGCCTCTCATCGCGGGTAAATCGGGGGTCGAGGTAGTGATCGCCCCTGTGTTCACCGTCCTTGACCGGGTTCGCTCGGCCATTGCCGGCAGCGGAATCCACCTCGCTGCCCAGGACTGCTTCTGGGAGGAGGAGGGGGCCTTTACCGGTGAAGTCTCCCCGAAGATGCTCATCGATGCCGGCTGCACCCATGTGATCATCGGGCACTCGGAGCGGCGGCAGTATTTCGGAGAGACCGATGCGACGGTCAACAGGAAAATTCATGCTGCCGGCGTAGCGGGACTGACGGTGCTTTTCTGTGTCGGCGAGACCCTAGAAGAGCGTGAATCAGGCAATACCTTCAACGTGCTGAGAACGCAGATCGCCGGTGGTCTCGCCGGTGTCGGCACTGCCGCCATGGAGCGGGTCATCGTCGCCTATGAACCGGTGTGGGCAATCGGCACCGGCAGGACGGCAAGTGACGAGCAAGCCCAGGAAGCCCATGCCTTCATACGCAGCGAGCTTCATTCCCTTTACGGTCCCGCCACCGCTGCGGCGACACGTATCCTGTACGGCGGCAGCGTCAAGCCGGAGAACATCGGGGGGTTGATCGCCCAGAACGATATTGACGGTGCCCTTGTTGGCGGTGCAAGCCTGAAAGCCGAATCGTTCGCTGTCCTGGTCAATGCGGCATAGAAATATCTTTTCATTTCATCCGCCATGTGCTAAAAATTTAGATTCATCACACGAAAGAGGGTAGTAGTCATGATGTATGTCCTTATTTTTCTTCATGTTTTTGTCTGTATCGCCATGATTGGCATCGTGCTCCTGCAGTCAGGCAAAGGCGCCGAAATGGGCGCATCCTTCGGTGCTGGCGGCAGCCAGACCGTTTTCGGAGCAAGCGGCGGCAATACGTTCATGAACAAGCTGACAACCGGTGCGGCAATCATCTTCATGCTCACATCCCTGCTGCTGGCTCACCTCTCCTCGGGTGGCAACAGCTCTTCGATCATGTCGTCAAAGAGTGCTCCGGCAAAACCTGCTCCCCAGCCGATGCAATCAGCTCCGGCACAGGTCCCTGCCGGTGCTCCTGCCGCACCCGCTGCTCCGCAGGGTAATGTTCCCGCGGCACCTGCTGGCAAGTAATTTTTTGTTGACACATCAGCGAGTGTGGTGTAAATAGTAAGTCCTTTTGATCGCAGCGCAAGAATGCTGCAGAAAAACAGCTTTGCGGTGGTGGCGGAATTGGTAGACGCACCAGCTTGAGGGGCTGGCGCTCGCAAGGGCGTGATGGTTCGAGTCCATTCCACCGCACCAATTAAAAAAACCTCTTTAAAATCAAGGGGTTAGAAAACGATAGGGCAGACTTCAATGACATGGGATACCATTTGGGTATCAGTCGGAGAGTCTGCCCTATGTTTTTTCAAGCTCCCCACGTTACATTCCGTAACGGTCATCCGTATTTTATGATACGGGTTCCTGCCGACCTGCAAGACAAGTTCAAGTCAAAGTTCATCCGCAAATCTCTTAAAACCAAACACCCCCCAGAAGCAAAAATCCTTGCCGAGAATATGGCATCAAGGGTTAAGTCCTCCTTCACCCTGTTACGTGCCGGAATCCTCACTGAAGACCAAGAAGAGACCATAGTAACTGCGTACACCTGTAAGCGGTCAAAACCTACTAAGAAGAAGTCCACACGTCTAAGCGACCTTTATGACCTCTACTATGCCGAGAAGTCCCCAAGTTGGGTTGGTAGGACTCCCGGAGAGTTGAACGGACAGTTTGCGGGTCTAGTCAAGGTTTTGAGTAATCGTCCCGCTGAAGAGTACGACAGGGCAGACTTTATTGCTGGTAGGGAGAAGTTGCTTGAACGTCTTTCGGTAAGGACGGTCAACAAGTATATGGCTCTTCTTTCGTCAGTTCTTCGCTGGGGAGTCAAGCATAACTATATTCCACGAAACCCCGCCGAAAGTTTGCAGCTTGACCTTAAGAAAAGAGCTGATGAAGAGCGTAAAGCATATGACCTTGAAGACATACGGCGGATTGTCCAGCATCTACCCGCAAAGGATGGGGAAGAGCCGTTCAAGTTCTGGATACCGATGATAGCAATGTATTCAGGCATGAGACGTGAAGAAATCTGCCAGCTACACGTTGAAGACATTAAGGAGGTAAACGGAATATGGTGCTTCGATGTAAACGATAATGCAGGGAAATCACTAAAGACGAAATCAAGTGATAGGCTAGTACCAATTCACCCGAAATTGAAAGAAGTTGGTTTTCTGGAATTTGTCGATGGAGTTAATTGCACTGGTAATTTATGGGGGTTTAGACAGTGGAAAACTACTTGGGGAAAGCAGTTCGGCAATTGGTGGTCAATTTACTTTAATAGACAGTATGTTACTCAAGACCCGCTTAAGGTTTTTCACTCATTCCGACATACAGTTGCAGATTCATTGAAACAAAATGGGATAATCGAATCTGTTGTTGCAAATTTATTAGGACATGAGCAAGGAGGTATAACGTTTAATAGGTATGGCAAAAAATATTTACCTGAAACATTGATTGCAGCAATAGAGAAAATAATTTACACATAATATATACCCTATTATGATTAATTAAAAATGTTTGACATAGTAAATGTATGTTGATATAGTAGCATAAACTTAATAGCAGTAAGCCTTAAAACGCAAGGGAGTGCGGAATATCTTTGTGTTTTAGGGCTTTTTTTATGGTGAAACATGAATCTCATCAAGACAAAAGATGTATTAAAACTATTACCAATTTGTAGGTGTACATTGTGGGCTTGGGTAAATTTAGGGAAATTTCCCAAACCAATAAAGCTGTCAAATCGTTGTAACATGTGGAACTACGACGAAGTGATTGCATTCATAAGCAAATATCAAAAGTGAACATTGCTACAGGGAGGTCTTATGTACATTCAGGATAAAACTATAATTAGTGACCCTAATTTAAAAACAAGTGAAATTGCATTGTTGTTTATACTTCGTTATCATATTCGTTATGATGATGAAAGTTATGTAAGTCAAAACACACTTGTTCGTGAAAGCAAATTGTGTAGGCAAACTGTTATGTCTGTCGTAGATAGTCTGGAAAATAAAGGGTGGTTAGAAATTACACGTAGACCTAACACAACGCATATCTACAGGTTCAAGGCTGACAAATACACTGAAAACTCGAAAAATTATACTGCAATTAACTGCAATAATACATCAAACTCAGAAAGTGCCAATGTTAAGTCACTTGACAGCATGTCAAACAAAATGACTACCAGTGTTAAAAATAATGACAGTAGCTTGCAAGATAATTTGACAACGGGTTGTAAAATCAATTTACACAAAGAATACAAACCAAAAACAACAAACCAAAAAACAAAACAAGAAAATACTAGCGTTGATGAATCAACGCAATCTGAAACACATAAAAGCCTTTCTGTTTCGATAGGAGAGAAACTAAATACTAAACCTAGCTTTAACGTAAATGCATTTGAGATTATGTGGAAAACAGAAATACTAAATAAATATACCGATATAAAGTACGTAAACCCATTCACCTCAAAAGAAAAGGGTATCATTAAATACCTATCTGAAAAAACACAACCTTACGAATTGATAAGTGTAGTAAGGACTATTATTAGTAAATGGAATGAATTCATTATCTATACTGAAAAGAATACCTCTGCTTTCAAAAGTCCATTCAGGCCAGATTTGCCGTACTTAACAAAATACATAGAATCAGCAGTAAATTTCTACCTGACTAAATGCGATTCAAAATCTACTTCAAATGTTGACATTGATTCATTTGCAACCAACAAACCCGATAAAATTAGCGATAAAGACATTAAATACCAAGAAATGCTCAATGCATGGCGTGAAATCATGAGTACCAATTATGATTTTAATCCTGATGCTGTTGTTTTCAGTAGTGATGAAACACATAGGGTTAATGAATTCATTGGCAAATTCAAGAAAAACAATCCAGTTGATGTGTTGAAGGCGTGTTTGCTGAACTGGGGGAAGTTTCGTACATTGCTTCAGGAACAGCTTGATGTTAAGGGTTTACCAATATTTCCATCGGTTCAATTAATTTGTACGCATCATACCGTTGCTTACCATTTTTATAAGGAAACGGTAATGCAACCTCTTAATAGTTGACTCGCCGTCGGAGGAAGTCATGAGGCAAAAGAAGCGTGACGTAAAGACACAGGCAGCAAGCAAAGCTGTTAATTATGGTCCTTTTGCACGAATCATCAAAAAATTACCGCCGGAAGAACAAAAACTGCTTACAGCCCTACTAAGGGAACATTCCCCTTATATGGTGTACCGAATTCTTGGATTATCAGTAAGTCCCACCGCTTAGAGGATATTATGAGCCAAGACAAACCACAGGGCAGTGGTATCGAAAAAGCACAGAAAGCATCTAAGGCCGTCAATCACGACCCCTTTGAACGTATCAACAACTTGCCCCCAGAACAGTATGAAATTGTCCTTTCCATGCTCAAGGCTCACAGCCCCTATGCAGTGGCAAAGACGATTCAGCAGGATTGGGAGCAATGCCTTGATGTAACGGAACTTACCCTTGCCCACCAGCTAGAACGCTTCAGGGCTGCCAAAATCCCCTTAGAACAGCTCATGAATCCCTATGTGATAGCAAGGCTTACCGAGCAAGTCCGCCGGAACGTGAACGTAATCAGCGAACAGTCAACATTGATTGAAATGCAGATGGAGAGGTTACGGCAGGTACGTTTGCAGGAAGTTGAAAGCGGGGTCTTGTCCCCTATGGTAGACAAGCAAACCTCACTGCTTAACCGGCTGTTAAAGAATTATGGGGATATTGCTTTCAAGTGTGGACTGCTGAACCATTATGCTGCTGACTTCAGGAAGATAGCAGAGAGGGAGCAACAGCAGTTAGAATTCTGTCTGCCAGACATGTTCTTTAGTATCTTCAGGGATTTGTACGCTGAAGACCCTGACAACTTCATAGAGAACATGAGGCAATCGCTTGGTTGGTAAACTTGAACACAGTGAATATTCACTCGGTTGCAATCAATTGCACAGGGGGAGTGCACGAATCACGGCGATATTTCATGCCCCCCCCACTGAAAATAGGGGCTTTTTCACCGGGAAAAATTTTTCTGGGGGCCCCTAGCGTATCTTTGCCGCTATTGCTCCTAAATCCTTACCCTTCGGCATGATAAAAAGGCAGTTCCCGCCGCTTCGCTTCTCCCACAATTCCCCAAGGGTTCGTTTTTCTTTTGAATCATCGTTAGTCCAGAGGTTTTCCCCTTTGTACTCGACAACCAGAAACCGCCCGTCATTAAGCATACACACAAAATCAGGGTAGAACCTGTCTGTGGTTGTCTGTAGCCAGAATGAATGACGTTCCCGCCGTTCAATGTTCCTTACCCAAAACTTAACTTCAGGCAAGGTATCAAGGAACTTTGCACAATCGAACTCTTCCCCGGTGTCCTTCAGGTTTCCGACTTCGTTATAATAGTGCTTCTGGAAGGGGTAACTTCCGTCATAACGGGTATTATATGGGTAATCGTGTTGCGGGAAGGAAAAGCAGACTTCCGGCGTTACTACAAGGGGTGTTGCACTCTCAGGAAGTAAAAGCATCTGATATGCCCGGACGTGGGCTTGCTGTCTGTGTTGCTCTATCTTCTCTGTAACCTTCTGTCTCAGGGTGTACTTGTCCCGGAATAGCTGACTAAGGGTAAAGCCCCGTTCGTCTATCAGGCGGTGAATTAGAGCCGTTAAAAAGGGGCCTGTCTCTGCCGGTGGAATGTCCGGGTGGGGTATGGTTCTATCAAGCCAGTGAACCAGATTTGCAACCGTCTCTGTCTGGTTCTGTGCAATTAATGTCATTTGGTCTTGCAGATTTGAAATGAACTTTTGAGCAACCTTCCCCTTGTCGTTCAAGTCGATTTCAACCACGTTGCCGTCAAAACGTTTCTCTGCATATTCTGCTGCTGTCAAGGTGGGGTCACACTTGGCAAGTTCCCACGGCATTTCAAGGAAGTGGGTTTGTTCAAAGACTTCAAATAGATTGCCTTGCTTGATGGATAGCAGGGGGATAGAGAAAGCTTCCCCACGTTCAGCGGGTGATTTCGGCTGTTCAGCAACAAGCCCACGGGACTTCCTGAAAACCCGTTCAATGGTGGCCTTTGCTTCCGGGGTGGAAAAGCAGTGCTGAAGGGCGAACTTCTCTTGCTCTTCCATTACCCCGTTGAAGGTTATCTCCTGCTTCTGTTCATCATACGTCACCTTGCTTGCTATCTCAGCCGGTAGGCTTTCCAGTTTGGGGACCTCTGCAACTGTCTCAGTCGCTTTTGTCCAAAGCAGTTCAAGCCCACCTTGCGGCTTTTCTGGAATCTTGCCGATAAGGTCTTTTGCCTCTTGCCGGTTAAACCCGTTTTCAACAAGAGCGTTTTCAAGGGCGTTTGCCGCCTCGATAAACTCACGGGAAGCAGCAAAGGCATAGGACATGTTAAGCCCTTCATGCTGCTTCCGTTGTGCCTTGGGAAGCCTCATTATCCGCCCTAGTATCTGTTCGATAGCAGTTGAAGACCTCATTTCAGCGACGGAACAGAGAATATAGGCAAACGGACAATCCCACCCTTCACGGAGGGCTTGCACGGTTATGATATACCGGACTTGGCAGGTAGGGTCTGACAGGTCTAGCCCGTCAAGCCCCTTGTCTGTTCCCGTTGCCCGTCGTATCTCTTCAGCCGGAATAGAGAAATCTTCCAATAGACATTGTTCAACCACTTCAACCGTCAAAGTCTCTTGTGTTTGGCTCTTGGGTTGTGCCTGTAGCAGGATGATAGGGCGGATATATTCACCCGTTGCCCTCTTCTCTGCTATTGCCAAGGCTTCAAGATTCTTGCGGAGGGTGATTGCATCCCCTACAAGCTCTTTCCAGTTGGGGCGGGTTTCAAGGCGGATAGGTAGCTTAATCATGTTATCCGCTTTCAGTTCCGCCGCTGATACAGAGTGAAGCACGTTGCTAGGGCTGTTTTCCGTGTCAGGAGTGGCGGTGAACTCGATAATGCAGGAAGGATTGAACCGGGCTAGGGTTTCAAAGGAAAGGGTTGTCCGGGCATTGTGGGCTTCATCAACAATAACAATGGGGCGGTGAATACGGAGAAGGTTTGCAACTGATTGCACAGGCTTTCCGTCTTCGTACTTCTCCAAGGATTCAATCAAGGCAGAGTCAAGACCGTTGAAATGGTCCATGAGTGCCCCGGAAGGTTCATACACCTTCCGCCCATCAGTTGCATCTACCCGGAACGCCTGAATGGTGGAGACAATCACCGTTGTTCCTGTGGCAAGGGTAGGGCGGGTAACGTATAGGGCTTCTTGAATGGAAAGGACCGACACGGAGGACAAGGTTTCATCAAGAGCCATCCGGTAAGGGTGGGTTCTGTCCTTTAGGGCGTTAATGGTTTGTTCCATGATAGCGTTTGAAGGAACAAGCCAGAGAACAACCGGATTATCAGCATGGAGTAGGTCATTTGCCGCAATCACTATGGAGTGACAGGCAACAAGGGTCTTACCTCCACCCGTGGGGATACGCAAACAGACATAGGGGAGGCCGGGAAGCTCTTTAACTTCCCTGTAGGGTATCCCGGTTCCATACACCTGCTTTGTCATAGTGTAAAAGGCGGTGTCTGCATCTCCTACCCGCTGACAGGTAGCAAAGTATTGCCGGAGGGTTTCAAGGGTACGGGTTTGATATTCTTTCGGAGCAAGCATTATGAAACCCTCACTTCATAGGGGATTTGTCTAAAAATGATGTTTTCACGCCGGAGCCTTTCCGGTCCTATCCTGCAACCGTTGCCGTAGATAATCCGGGTTCCGTCGTGGGGAGGGAGTGAAGCCAGGATTTCACGGGTAAGGATGTTTCCACCGTTCACTGACTTGTCACCCAATATGCCGTTATAGAGCAGGTACACGGCAACGCATTTAGATACACCTAGAAAGGGCGTTTTAAGGTCTGATTCATGGGATAGAGGTTCACCCGTGGCAATGAAAAATACATGGTGGGCAAGGTCTTTGAATGATACGGTATCATCCTCTATTGTCCCTGCTGAACTGAAGAGCGGTTCACCAAGTTCACAGAAGCGAAAGCCCCCCCCAAGAGCAGGAACAAGGGACTTGCTTTCTTTCTTGCCAACGGTATAGCCATTAATGACGCTTGCGAGCCTTTCTCTTGTTCTGGTCTGGCATATTTCCTTGTCCATCTCTACAAGGATGAATTTTCTTTGCCCTCTATCTGCATGGTTCAGCTTCAAAACGGCATGTCCTGTTGTTCCACTGCCTCCAAAGCTGTCAAGAATAGTATCGTTCTTCTCTGTAACCATGCCTATTAGGTCTGCAAGCACCTCTGAATCCTTTGGGAAGGCAAAACTGCCGGGTCCAAGCATCTGTTCAACCTCTAGGGTTGCTGCTCTTCCGTCTTTGTAAAAGACGCTAGGGAATGGTTCTTTGTCGATTTCAAACAAATAGCTCTTGCGACATGGGATTGTGTTGTGAGTTGGGCCGAAATGGATTCTTGGGGGAACTTCTGCAAGAGCTTGCAGGGTTGTTGCCTCTTCCCACCGCCAGCCAGTCGAAGGCTTCTTAACGGGCTGGCCAGTAATTGGGTGAATAATGTCGTAACGTGGCCGGTTTTCCCTTCCATCGTCGGGACCGTGAAAGTTGTCAGGAAAATATAGCCCTCTATCGTCTGAACAGTTGTAATGCTTATGTGCCTTTGCGGGATGTTTTGCAGGAAGGGAGCGATACCAAGCCATAATATCCTTTCTTATGGCGTCATGGTCCCCTTTGTGCTGTTCACGCAAGTCATTATAATAGGTAAGAACTTGGTCAACTCCCGGCTTACTCCTTCTCCATTTAGTGTTATTAGCGATAAGGTGCGCTTTGTTCTTTGCAGCAACAACAATGTATTCATGGGATACAGAAAAAAATTTAGCATCCCCCTTCTTCCCTTTTTCCCATACTAAAGTTGCAAGGACGTTGTTTGTTCCAAAAATTTCATTGACCAATACAGTAAGGTTTGCAAGCTCATTGTCATCAATGCTTATCATGATTACCCCGTCATCCCGGAGGAAGTCACGGAGCAAGGCAAGGCGTGGATACATCATGCACAGCCACTTATCATGACGTGAAAGGTCTTCTATCTCCTTTCCTACAGTCTTCCCAAGCCACTCCCGCATTTCAGGACTATTCACGTTATCGTTATAAACCCACCCTTCATTTCCGGTATTATAGGGTGGGTCTATGTAGATGCACTTGACCTGTCCGGCATAGTAGGGAAGCAGGGCTTTCAATGCTAAGAGATTATCACCCTGCACAAGTAAGTTACCGCTTCCGGGTTCCCCCACCGAAAGAGCATCATTGCAACGGAGAAGATGAAACGGAACTTGTTTGTGGTGTTCTACAACGGCTTTCTTACCTATCCAGTCAAGCGTTGGCATTGTATCCCCTTCAATTAAAATCAAAGGGGGATATTACGATTGATTGATATTAATTGCAATCGAAAGGGGGGAGGGAGGTTCAGTGCAATTGATTGCAAAATACTTTATTGACAAACCATAAACCTAGTGTATAATAACCTTAAATGTTCAACAGGTAATTATACAGGGAGGTTGTTACCATGAAATATGTTGCTTACTACAGAGTATCTACCCAAAAGCAAGGCAAGTCCGGTCTTGGTTTGGAAGCACAGAAAAAAATGGTAACTGACTTCGTAGCAATCAACGGCGGGGAGATTGTAGCAGAGTACACAGAAATAGAGAGCGGGAAGCATGATAGCCGTCCTGAACTCATGAACGCCATGAAACACGCTTCCCTTGTTGGTGGCCGTCTGCTGGTAGGAAAGCTAGACCGTCTCAGCCGTGACCTTCATTTCATAACCTCCCTGCAAAAGTCCCGTGTTGACTTCGTAGTGTCGGACCTGCCGGGGTGTGACTCCTTCACTATCAATATCTATGGTTCACTTGCTCAGCGTGAAAGAGAAATGATAGCATCACGGACAAAGGCAGGGCTTGCAGCAGCAAAGGCAAGAGGAGTAAAACTGGGAACAAACAACCTGAAACCTGAACTGGTAAAAGATGCCAGTGCAAAGGGGGTTCAGGTACGGCAGCAGAACGCAGATGATTTTGCAGCAAGGGTGAAACCTACCATAGAAGCCTTGATTGCTCAGGGCAATAGCTTAAGGGGAGTAGCTGCTGAACTGGATAAACTGGGGGTAAAAACTGCACGTGGTGGCGTTTGGACCCCTACAGCAGTTAAAAACGTGTTGGCAAGATAAAATCAAAAGGGGGAGCATTATGGCGGTTACGATAGTAAAAGCAAAGACAGAGGCGGAAAAGAAACAGGAGCAGCTTGACAGCATTGATTTGCTGTGGGCAAAGAGTCTCCGCAGAATGGTGCTCCCTGCAACCCCGAAGAGTTCCAATAGCAGCTGGAAGAAAATGAGTCCTGATTGCTGTAAGGTCTACATTATGATTTGGGCAATGACCAGTACCATGCCCACAACGGCTGCAACTGGTCAAAAACTCAATACGGAAATTGAGTTAAAGAAAGTAGAAAAGTCATCGGGATTGATTAACTCCGATTTCATGAAAGCAATTCATCAATTGAGCAAGCTAAATCTAGTAAAATTGTACTCATACGGTGATGGTTTCTTTGCATCCCTAATTTATGACCTATCACCGGCAGAGATGGGAACAGAGTAGGGCGCTCTGTGATGGTTCGAGTCCAAAAGCTGGATTCACACAGAACACGTAACTTATTGAAATTCTCACTTAACTTTTTTTACGGTATTTTTGAGGGTATCTGAGAATTTGGGATACAATTTGGGATACAAATTAGTCCCTTTTTGGTGTATAAGATTTCAGGAGTCTGCTTTATCTTCGTTCTTTTAATTTGGTGTAAAGCCCGATGTGGCGGCCCTTTGCTGACGTGTTGTAGACGCACCAGCTTGAGGGGCTGGCGGGGGCAACTTCGTGATGGTTCGAGTCCATTCCACGCACCAATCATAAGTCCGGACTAGTCCGGCGCAGTACAGAAAGCCTTGAGAAATCAAGGCTTTTTTGTTATCATCAGTCTTGACACGTCCAGTTGAATCCAGCTAGGGACAGGTTTTTTAGGGGCTTTTTTAGGGGCCGTTTTGATAAGCCCCAAAAACTTCTTGAAATCGGCCCCTAAAATGGAGGTTAAGACCATGCCAAGGCGTACCCTTCCTCTCACCGATCTCCAAGTTTCAAAAGCAAAGCCTACTAGCAAGGAATACAAGTTATCCGATGGCGGTGGACTGTTTTTACTAGTTACACCTTCCGGGGGCAAGCTGTGGAAACTCAAATACAGTTTCGCTGGTAAGGAGAATAAACTGTCGTTAGGCTCATACCCGACAGTTTCGCTCGCAGATGCACGGAAAAAGCGTGATGAAGCGAAGCAGTATATGTCTAATGGTACCGATCCTAGCGCTAGTATCGGGAAAAAAGCCATAAAGCAGAAATCTGAAAATGGAAGAATTATAGAACAGGAGCAGATTGAGTATGCTGCCAGAACATTTGAGAAGGTAGCACGCGACTGGCACGCTAGCAGGGTCAGCGAATGGTCTGAAAGCCATTCTGATCGCCTCATGCGGCAGTTAGAACGTGATGTTTTCCCGGAGATCGGCAGCAGGCACATAACAGAGGTGAGTTTTACTGATATCGTTCAGCTACTCCGTAAAGTTGCAATTCGTACCCTTGAAACAGCTCATCGACTGAAGATAGCCTTTCACGGCACTTTCCGTTATGCCATGATGCACGGTTATATCACCAGTAATCCCGCTACTGACTTTAGGGAAGTATTGCCCGCCGTCAAGCCGAAGCACATGGCTGCACCCACCAACCCAAAGAAGGTTTCAGAGCTGCTACGGGCTATTGATTCCTTTTCCGGGAGCTTTATTGTTAAGTGTGCCATGCAGTTGGCACCGATGCTGTTCTGCCGTCCTGGCGAGCTACGTCATGCTGAATGGTGTGAATCGGCATGCAAAAATGACCCACCTATAGCCTAAATCGGCGTCCAAATT
>CALMBF010000043.1 GCA_937860145.1 uncultured Geobacter sp. | reverse complement strand
ATGAACGCCTCGGGGATGACCAACTGCCTCGGCCTGGTCTTCACCAAGACCGGCCACTGGTTCCCCCTCATCGCCCCGTTCCTCGGCTGGCTGGGGGTCTTCCTCACCGGTTCCGACACCTCCTCCAACGTCCTCTTCGGCGGCCTGCAGAAGGCGACCGCCGAGCAGCTGGGGCTCAACCCTATCCTCACCGGCGCGGCCAACACCAGCGGCGGGGTCATGGGTAAGATGATCTCTCCCCAGTCCCTGGCGGTGGCAACCGCCGCCACCGGCATGGTGGGGGAGGAGGGGAGCCTGTTCCGCTTCACCCTGAAGCACTCCCTGTTCCTGACGGTGATCGTGGGTGTTATTGTCTATCTGCAGGCGTATGTCCTGCAATGGATGGTACCCTGACCATAACCCCTCCTGTCCTCCCCTTACCCTAAGGGGAGGAACGCTTCGTTCACCGTAACTGCTGCTCCTCACGTCCCCCCTCTTACCTTAAGAGGGGGACAGGGGGAGTTAGAAACAGGAGCAACCTTATGCAACAGTCATTCATCAACGAACTGAGAAACATCGTCGGCGAGCAGTACACCCTGGCGGACCGTGAGTCCCTGGCGGTGTACGGCTACGACTCCACCCCGGAGCTGGAGAGCCTCCCCGGCGCCGTTGTTCTCCCGGGGAGCGGGGAGGAGGTGGCCCGGATCATGGCCCTCTGCCACGGTGCCGGGGTGAGCGTCACCCCCCGGGGCTCCGGGACCAACCTCTCCGGCGGCTCCCTCTCGGTCAACAGCGGCGTGGTGGTCCAGACCAGCCGGCTGAACCGGATCGTGGAGATCGACGAGGAGAACCTGACCGCCACGGTGGAGCCGGGGGTGATCACCAGCGCCCTCCACCGGGAGGTGGAGTCCCGGGGGCTCTTCTACCCGCCCGACCCGGGGAGCATGAACATCTCCACCATGGGGGGGAACGTGGCGGAGAACTCCGGCGGCCTGCGCGGCCTCAAGTACGGGGTGACCGCCGACTACGTCATGGGGCTGGAGACGGTGCTGGCCGACGGCACGGTCCTCAGGAGCGGCGGCAAGGTGGTGAAGGACGTGGCCGGCTACAGCCTCAACCCCCTGCTGGTCTCCTCGGAAGGGACCCTGGGGTTCTTCACCGGCATCACGGTCAAGCTGATCCCCAGGCCCCGGTCCAAGGTGACCATGCTCGCCCACTTCCCGGCCCTGCAGGACGCGGCCCTGGCGGTATCGGCCATCATCGCCGCCAAGGTGATCCCGGCCACCCTGGAGATCCTCGACCGGGTCACCATCAGGTGCGTCGAGGAGTATGCCCACGTGGGCCTTCCCCTGGACGTGGACGCGGTGCTCCTCATCGAGGTGGACGGCCACCCGGCGGTGACCGCCGAGGAGGCACTGGCGGTTGAGGAGATCTGCAAACGCTACCGCTCGTCCTTCTTCCAGACCGCCGCCACTGCCGACGAAGCCCTCAAGCTGGCGACCGCCCGGCGCACGGCGCTCTCCGCCCTGGCGCGGCTGAAGCCGACCACCATCCTGGAGGACGCCACCGTCCCCCGGAGCTGCATCGCCCCGATGCTCCAGGTCATCCAGGCTGCCGCGGCGAAGCACAACGTGACCATCGGCACCTTCGGCCACGCCGGCGACGGCAATCTCCACCCCACCTGCCTCACCGACGAGCGTGACCAGGACGAGATCAAACGGGCCCACGCCGCCTTCGAGGAGATCTTCGACGCCGCCATCGCCATGGGGGGGACGATCACCGGGGAGCATGGCGTCGGCATCGCCAAGAAGAAGTACCTGCCCCGGCTGGTGGGGGAGAGCGGGATACGGGTCATGCGGGGAATAAAAAATGCCTTCGATCCGAAGGGGATACTGAATCCGGGCAAAGTCTTTTAATCCGCTTGCAGAGGGACATCGCGGTGGCGGCGAGTGAATGCCGCCTGCATTCGAGCTGACGTGCTCCTTCTGTAATTCTAGGTTCACTTCGCACAGTCGATAAACTCGCCCTGCGGGCTCAGACAATATCGACTGTTGACGCTTCGTTTCACCAAGAATTACGACGAATGAGCCCTGAGGCTCTCATTACGGCAGCATTCACACACCGGTTTACGATTATTCAGAGGGAAAAGATGGACTATGTAAAACTGATCAACTGCATGCGCTGCGGCATGTGTCTGCCCAGTTGCCCCACCTACAAGGAGACCTTCCTGGAAACCGCCTCCCCCCGGGGGAGGGTCGCCCTGGTGCGCAAGGTCCAGGAGGGGGAGTTGGACCAGTCCGAGCGACTGCTGGAGTACCTCTCCCTCTGCCTCGACTGCCAGGCCTGCGCCTCGGCCTGCCCCTGCGGGGTCAATGCCGGCGAGCTGGTCGCCGAGTTCACCTGCGAACGGAAGGAGTCACTGGGTCTCGGGTTCATGGAGGAGCTGGTCCTGCGCCGGCTGGTTCCCCACCCCGACCGGCTGGAGGGCTCCATGACCCCCCTGCGGGCCTACCAGAAAACCGGGCTGCAGAAACTGGTGCGCAAGCTCGGCGTGCTGAAGATGTTCCCCAAGAAGCTGGAGCGGATGGAGGGGCTGCTCCCCGAATTGCCGGCCCGGCCACTCAGGCAGGAGATCATGGAGGTCACCCCGGCCGCGGGGACGGAGCGGGGGACGGTCGGTTTCTTCCTCGGCTGCGTCATGAGCCTGATCTTTTCCGAGGCGTCCCGGGCGACCATCAATCTCCTCTCGTCCCTGGGGTACCGGGTCATCACCCCGAGGAGCCAGGTCTGCTGCGGCGCCCCCAACATGCTGGGTGGCGACCTGGAAGGCCTGAAGGAGGCGGCCCGCACCAACATCGACATCTTTGCCGGATACGACCTGGATTTCATCGTCACGGACTGCGGCGGTTGCGGCGCCGAGCTGAAGAAGTACGGCCACCACCTCCCCGGTGACCCGGCGGCGGAAGCGTTCGGCGCCAAGGTCCGGGACATTGCCCAGGTGCTGGCGCTCCATTCAGGCGACCTGGCCCCCCGGCTGCAGCCGGTCGACCTGAAGGTGACCTACCACGACCCCTGCCACATCGCCCACTGCCAGGGGATCCGCCGGGAACCGCGGGAGCTGCTGAGGCTCGTCCCCGGCCTGACGTACGCCGAGCTGGCCGAGGCGGACTCCTGCTGCGGCAGCGCCGGGACCTACAACATCGCCAGGCCCGGAATGTCCGACCGGATCCTCCATCGGAAGCTGGCCAACATCGCTGCCAGCGGCGCCGAGGTGCTGGTGACGGGCAACCCCGGCTGCCTGCTGCAACTCAGGAAGGGGCTGGCCGACCATCTCCCCCACGTCCGGATCATGCACCTGACCGAGCTGCTTGCCCGGAGCGCCGGGCTGGCCTGACCGGCTCTCATTTTTGCTTGACGGGGGGCATCCCCCTGTGTACTTCTTTCAGGGCCGGGGGACGCCCCGACCCTATTTTTGTACGCGGAAACGGGAGGAACCATGAAGATCGTCATCCTCGACGGATACACCATCAACCCCGGGGACAATCCCTGGACCCCGGTGGAGGCCCTGGGGGAGTGCACCATCTACGACCGGACGCCGCCGGAACTCGTGGTTGAACGGGCAAAAGATGCGGAGGTCATCCTGACCAGCAAGGTCAAGCTGACCGGGGCGGTGCTGGAGCAGCTGCCCAGGCTCCGCTACATCTCCCTCCTCGCCACGGGGTACAACAACGTGGATGTGACGGCGGCGGCCGAGCGGGGGATCCCGGTGGCCAACGTGCCGGCCTACTCCACGGAGTCGGTTGCCCAGACCGCCTTTGCCCTCCTGCTGGAGCTGACCACCCGGGTCGGCCAGCACGACGCGGCGGTGAAGGCAGGGGAGTGGGTCCGCTCTCAGGACCACTCCTTCTGGAAGGGGTCCCTGACCGAGCTGGACGGCCTGGTCCTGGGGATCGTCGGCTACGGCGCCATCGGGCGGGCCGTGGCCCGCATCGGCCACGCCTTCGGCATGACCGTCGTCGCCCATGCCCCCCGCATCCCGGCTGACCCCGGGCCGACGCCGGTCCGTTTCCTCCCCCTGGAGGAGCTCTTTGCCATGGCGGACGTGGTCTCCCTCAACTGCCCCCAGACTCCCGAGAACACCGGCTTCGTCAATGCCGGGCTCCTGGCCCGGATGAAGCCGGGGGCGTTCCTGCTCAACGTGGCCCGGGGCGGCCTGGTGAGCGAGGCCGACCTGGCGGGTGCCCTTAACCGCGGGGTGATCGCCGGTGCCGGCCTGGACGTGGTGGCCGTGGAGCCGATGCTGGCGGACAACCCCCTCCTCGGCGCCCGCAACGTGGTCTTCACCCCCCACCTCGCCTGGGCCTCCCTGGCGGCGCGCCGGCGGCTGATGGGGATCGTCGCCGCCAACATCTCCTCCTTCATCGCCGGCGCCCCGGCGAACCTGGTGAACACCCCCCGGCGATGACCGGTCGCCGGGGGGCGATTCGATTGCAAAGGGTTCATAAATGTAGTACATACATGGGGTGGCTTCCGGGCCACCCCATTTGGTGCAGATCGGAATTCTATGCCCTTTCAACCCATCAGGCCGAAGAAGGTCTCCAGCCAGATCGCCGACCAGATCCGCGCCTCCATCCTGGGGGGGGAGTTTGCCCCCGGCGACCGGCTCCCCCCCGAACGGGAGCTGGCGGAGATGTTCGGCGTCTCCCGGCCGTCGGTGCGGGAGGCCCTCAACATGCTCGCCTCGTCGGGCCTCGTCATGTCCTACCAGGGCGGCGGGACGGTGGTCATGTCCCTGGTGGAGTCCCCGGGGGGGAGCCCTCTCTCCGAGCTGATCAAGGGTGAGCAGGAGCGGGCCCTGGATGTCATCGAGGTACGCAAGTGCATGGAGGCATGGACCTCCTACTACGCCGCCCAGCGGGCACTGCCCGAGGACCTGCGCAAGCTGGAGAAGCTGGTTGCGGAGATGGAGTCCAACCTGGAGGGGATGAAACCGTCCCAGGATATCGACGCTAACTTCCACATCGCCATCGCCCAGGCCACCCACAACATCGTCTGGCTCCACCTGATGCAGAGCATCTTCGACGCCATGAAGGAGTTCCAGCGGGGGGTCTGGCGGGCGGTCTACATGACCGGGGAGGACCACCGCCAGCTGTATCACCACCACCGGGCGGTCTACGAGGCGATCCGCGACCGCGACCCGGAGCGGGCGAGGGACACCATGCTTGCCCATCTCACCTTTGCCGAACAGCGCAGCAGCGCCTACGTGACGCAACAGCAGCGGTAGTGCCGGCACAGCCCGGGAGGACCGCCGACAAGGTCTGCCATTCGCGAGCTACTACTCCTTAAAACCTACCTGCTGGACAACCGGGCTAGCTACCTGCTCGGGACCCTGTTCCTCGTCGCCACCAACGGCTTCGCCCTCCTCATCCCCTGGCTGCTGAAACTGGCCGTGGAGAGCATCCAGTCGCCGGCGAAGGCCCCCCACTCCCCGTCCTGGTACGGCGGGGCGATCATCGTTGCCGCCCTGCTCCACGGTGCTATCCGGGTCTTCTCCCGCACCACCCTGCTCCACAACGCCCGGCGGATCGAGTACCGGATCCGGCAGGATCTCTACGCCCGGCTCCTCGCCCTCGACCTCTCCTACTTCAACCGGGAGCGGACCGGGGACCTCCTCTCCCGCTTTTCCAACGACCTGACCAACGTGCGGATGCTCGTGGGGTTCGGCGCGCTCAACATCATCAACACGGCCATCGTCTACCTCTCCGCCCTCTTCCTCATGGCCCGCATCAGTCCGCTCCTCACGCTTCTGGCGGTCATCCCCTTCCCCATGATGATTTTCGTGGTGAAGCGGATCAGCGCCGCCATGTTCCGCCGCTCCAAGCGGGCCCAGGAGGAGCTGGCCAGGCTCACCAGCGCCGTGGAGGAGAACGTCTCCGCGGCGGCGGTGGTCAAGGCCTACTGCCGGGAGGAGGCGTCCATCGAGGCCTTCGCCGCGGTCAGCCGGCGCTACATGGCGAGCAACATGCGGATGGCCCAGCTGCGGGGGCTCATGATCCCGGTCATGGCGGCCACCGGCGCCCTGGGGACCCTGATCGTCCTGGTGATCGGCGGGCAGAAGGTGGTGGCCGGCCTCCTCACCCTGGGTGATTTCGTCGCCTTCAACGGCTACCTGGCCATGCTCATCTGGCCGACCATCATCCTCGGCTGGATCCTCAACCTGATGCAGCGGGGCGCTGCCTCCATGTCCCGCCTGAACGAGGTGCTCCTGGCCGAGCCCGGGGTGACCGAACCGGCCGACCCCGTAACCCCGGCGAGGATCGCCGGGATGATAGAGTTGCGGAGACTCTCCTTCTCCTACGGGGAGACTCCCCTCCTCCGGGAGATCTCCCTGGTCATCCCCCCCGGCTCCCGCCTCGGGATCGTCGGTCCCATCGGGGCGGGGAAATCGACCCTGGTCAGGCTCATCCCCCGCCTCTTCCCCGTGGCCGACGCCACCCTCTTCATCGACGGGACCGACATCAACCGGCTCCCCCTGCGGACCCTGCGGGATGCCATCGGCTTCGTCCCCCAGGAGAGCTTCCTCTTCTCCCGCACGGTGGGGGAGAACATCGCCTTCGGCAAGGGGGGGGCGGACAGCGGCGAGATCGGCGCGGCGGCGCGGCTTGCCAGCCTCGACGGCGACGTGGCCCGCTTCCCCGACGGCTTCGGCACCATGGTGGGGGAGCGGGGGATCACCCTCTCCGGCGGCCAGAAACAGCGGACCGCCATCGCCCGGGCCCTGGTGAAGGACCCCCCGATCCTGATCCTGGACGACCCCCTCTCGGCGGTGGACGCGGGGACGGAGGAGGAGATCCTGGCGAGCCTCTCCGGCTTCTACGGCAGCCGGACGGTGATCATCGTCTCCCACCGCCTCTCCGCCCTGCGGGGGTGCGACACCATCGTCTATCTGGAGGGGGGGCGGATCGTGGAGCAGGGGAGCAACGAGGAGCTCCTTGCCCGTGGCGGCCGCTATGCCGCGCTCCACCGGGAGCAGCAGCTGCGGCGGGAGATGGAGGAGATCTGATGCACTTCCAGGGTATCTACGAAGACGAGATAGTCGGCAAGGCCTACGACCGCAGGCTCCTCTGGCGGTTTGCCGGTTATCTCCGCCCCTACCTCCACCTGGTGGGGACGGTGCTCTGCATCCTTCCCCTCACCACGGCGGCCAAACTGGCCCAGCCCTGGCTGATCAAGCAGGCCATCGACAACCACATCGTCACGGGGGACCTGGCGGGGCTTCCGGCCATCGCCCTGTACTTCCTTCTCCTCATCCTGGCCGAGTCCCTCCTCTCCTTCCTGGAGGTCTGGCTCCTCCAGTACCTGGGCCAGCGGGTGATGCAGGACATCCGCCTGGAGCTCTTTTCCCACGTGCAGCGTCTCTCCGCCTCCTTCTTCGACCGGACCCCCACCGGCAGCCTGGTGACCCGGCTGACCTCTGACGTAGAGGTCCTGGGGGAGATGTTCGCCGCCGGGATCATCACCGTGGTGGGTGACGTGCTCCTCCTGGCGGGGATCGTCGGCGTCATGCTCTGGATGAACCTCCACCTCTCCCTGGTCACCTTTGCCGTGCTCCCGGTCCTCTTCTGGATCACCTTCACCTTCCGCCGCCGGATGCGGGGGGCGTTCCGCCAGGTACGGGCCCGGCTGGCCACCCTGAACACCTTCCTCAGCGAGAGCATCGGCGGCATGGCCATCGTGCAGCTCTTCACCCGGCAACGGGAGGAGATGGCGGAGTTCACCCGCCTGAACGGCTCCTACCGGGATGCCAACATGCCGGTCATCACTTGGGACGCGGCGCTCTACGCGGCGGTGGAGACCCTCTCCTCCGTGGCGGTGGGGCTCCTGGTCTGGTACGGCTCCGGCGAGATCCTGGCCGGGACCCTCACCTTCGGTGCCCTAGTGGCGTTCATCCAGTACATCGAGAAATTCTTCGCCCCCATCCGCGACCTGTCGGCAAAGTACTCGGTCATGCAGGGGGCCATGGCGGCTCTGGAGCGGCTCTTCAACCTCCTGGACTGCAACGAGGTGCTGGCGGAGGGTGTGCCCGCCCCCTCTCCCCGGCCCTCTCCCACGGGGGGAGAGGGGGAAGTTTCCGCCTATTCAGGAGCTGACGACAAAAAATTCCCCCCTCCCTTGACGGGAGGGGGGAAGGGGGAGGGTGAACGGGATATCCCCTTCATCCGCTTCACGGATGTCTGGTTCGCCTATAACGGTGACGATTATGTCCTGAAAGGGTTCAGCCTCGAGCTGCGGCGGGGGGAGAAGGTGGCGCTGGTGGGGGAGACCGGCGGCGGCAAGACCACCGTGACCCGCCTCCTGTCCCGCCTCTACGACGTGCAGCGGGGGGGTATCGAGCTGGACGGCACGGACCTGCGGCAGATCCCCCTGGCGGGTCTGCGCCGCCGTATCGGCATCGTGCTCCAGGATCCCTACCTCTTCACCGGTACCGTGGAGGATAACATCTGCCTCGGCGACGAGGGGGTGCGCCCCCGGGGACGGCAGGCGGCGGCCCTGGTGGGGGCCGACCGCTTCATCGAGCGGCTGGAGAAGGGGTATGGGGAGGAGGTGCGGGAGCGGGGTAACAACTTCTCCGTGGGGGAGCGGCAGCTGATCTCCTTTGCCCGGGCGGTGGCCTTCGACCCGGAGATCCTGGTGCTGGACGAGGCGACGGCCAGCGTCGACACCGAGTCGGAGCGGCTCATCCAGGAGGGTCTGCGGGGGCTCATGGCCGGCCGCACCACCCTGGTGGTGGCCCATCGCCTCTCCACCATCCGCGACGCCGACCGGATCGTGGTCATCCACCGGGGCGAGAAGGTCGAGGAGGGGGGGCATGAGGAGCTCATCGCGCGGGAAGGGGTTTACTTCCGGCTCTACCAGCTGCAGTTCCGCGGGTGAAGCGGCACAAAAAAGGGGGCATCCTGACGGATGCCCCCTCTGGCGGCCTGTGCCGGTTGCCCCGGCTATTCGTGATCAGCGTGGATCGACACGGCGCCGGTGACGACGTCGTATTTGCCGCCGACGACCTTGACGCCGGAGGTCTCCGTCATCTCGCGGATCACGCGGGATTTCTTCTTGATCTGCTTGACCACTTCGTCAACGTTGATGTCCTCGGCACCGGCTTTGCCCGTCCCGGCGGTAACCGCCTTGAGTACGGCCGGCTCGATGCTGTCGACGATGCTCTCCAGGTTATTGCTCAGCTCGGGGCGCAGGGCTTCGGGGGTGGTGAAGTAGTCGTAGGCCGCGCTGACGGCGCCGCACTTGGAGTGTCCGAGCACCATGATGAGCTTGGCGCCCAGATGCTCGGCGGCATACTCGATGGAGCCGAGCTCGTGGGGGGCAACCACGTTGCCGGCCACGCGGACAACGAACACTTCGCCGATCCCCTTGTCGAAGAGGATCTCGGGGCTGAGGCGGGAGTCGGCACAGGTGACCACGATGGCGTACGGCTTCTGGCCGTTGGTGCCGGTGTCGATGCGGCGTGCCGGCTGTGCGTTTGCAACCAGGTGCTCAACGTCACCGCTGACGAACTTCGCATTCCCTTCCATGAGAGCGGTCAGGGCCTCGTCCGCGGAGAGGCTTCCGGTCGTGCCGCTGGCAAAGGCAAGGCTTGCGAACAGGGCGACTGCGATGACGGGTGCTACCAGCTTACGGAACTTCATGTACTACCTCCAATTCATTAAATTGCATTCCCACGGGAATATTGGTGGGGGATAATAAGGTAGGGAAAACTTGATTGTCAAGCGATATTATTGTCATATAATGTCAATTTTGTAATTAATGAATTTAGTTGAATGTCCGTATGGTCACTGAGCCGGACACCGTTTCCCGGGCGATGCCCGACCTCCTCGGGATAAAATACCGGTAGTGACGGTTTCCTTTTTTGTTCCAGCAGTTTATTATAATGATACGAGCCGGTTCGCGCCTGCGGCCGGTTTCCGATGGGGGACGGCTGCGGATTGCGGCCAGGGAGAGGGAAAAGGTTTCGGCCATGAACATTCTGATTGTCGACGATTCACTGGTGTCACGGTCCATCCTTGCGGAAATGCTCAGGGATGCGGGGTACGCCAACATCATGCAGGCCGGCTCCATGGAGGAGCTCTTCACCATGGTCTGCGCCGAGGACGACCCCAGCTGCAGCCTGGTCGACCTGGTGCTCCTGGATATTCATCTCCCGGGGAAGGACGGCATCGAGGGGTGCCGCGAACTGAAGCAGCTGGAGCAGTTCCGGGACGTCCCCGTGATCATGGTGAGCGGGCTGGAACAGCTGGAAAACCTGGAACCGGCCTTTGCCGCCGGTGCCATCGACTACCTGACCAAGCCCCCCAACCGGGTCGAGCTGAAGGTCCGGGTCAGTTCGGCCCTGAAGCTGAAGGGGGAGATGGACCGGCGCAAGGCACGGGAGCGCGAACTGCTGGAGATGACGGCCCGGCTGGAAGAGGCGAACCGCACGCTGCAGCGCCTGTCGTCCCGGGACGGCCTGACCGGCCTGGCGAACCGGCACGCGGGGAACGATTTCCTCTCCCGGGAGTGGTTGCGGGCGATACGGGAGTGGCAGGAGTTCAGCGTCATCATGGTGGATATCGACTTCTTCAAGCCGTACAACGACTCCCATGGCCACCTCGAGGGGGACGAGTGCCTGAAGAAGGTGGCCGGCGCGCTCCAGGCGGGGATGCACCGCCCCGCCGACCTCCTGGTGCGCTACGGCGGCGAGGAGTTCATGGCGCTCCTCCCCGGCACCGGCATCGAGGGGGCGCTGATCGTGGCGATTGCCATGAAGGAGCAGGTGGCCGCCCTGGAGCTTCCCCACGGCAGTTCGTCTGCTTCGTCCACCGTGACCGTCAGCATCGGCATCGCCAGCAGCCGTCCCGTCGAGAACATGCCGGTGGAGCGGCTCATTGCCGAGGCCGACCGGGCGCTCTACCGGGCCAAGGAGGAGGGGCGCAACCGGATCTGCGTCTCCGAGGAAGAGGAGGCCCCCCCGGGCTCCTGAAAGTTCGCGATTTCATCCCGCCCGCCGCAAATCCGCATTGAAACCGGTGGTAAAATCTGCGATTATGCCCGTTTATCCGGCATGACCCCCCCATTCTAACCCCGTTGAGGTTGCCCATGTCCAGCAGCAATGAACAGACATCCCCGGCTCAGCCGGCCAATTTCATCCGCACCATCGTTGCCGACGACCTGCAGAGCGGCAGGCACAAGACCGTCGTCACCCGCTTTCCGCCCGAGCCCAACGGCTACCTGCACATCGGCCACGCCAAGTCCATCTGCCTCAACTTCGGGGTGGCCCGGGACTTCGGCGGCCGCTGCCACCTCCGTTTCGACGACACCAACCCGGTGAAGGAGGACGTGGAGTACACCGAGTCCATCAAGGAGAGCGTCCGCTGGCTCGGCTTCGACTGGGGGGAGCACCAGTACTACGCCTCCGACTACTTCGGCCAGCTCTACGAGTGGGCCGAGTACCTGGTCCAGCAGGGGAAGGCCTACGTGGACGACCTCACCGCCGAGGAGATCCGCGCCTACCGGGGCACCCTCACGGAGCCGGGGAAGGAGAGCCCCTACCGGGGGCGTACCCCCGAGGAGAACCTGGACCTGCTGCGCCGCATGAAGAAGGGTGAGTTCCCCGACGGGAGCAAGGTGCTCCGGGCGAAGATCGACATGGCCTCCCCCAACATCAACCTGCGGGACCCGGTCATGTACCGGATCCTCCACGCCGTCCACCCCCACGCCGGCTCGGCGTGGTGCATCTACCCCATGTACGACTATGCCCACGGGCAAAGTGACGCCATCGAGGGGGTGACCCACTCGGTCTGCACCCTGGAGTTCGAGGACCACAAACCGCTGTACGAATGGTTCCTGCAGAACCTCCCCGTGCCGGCGACCCCCCGGCAGTACGAGTTCGCCCGGCTCAACCTGACCTACACGGTCATGAGCAAGCGCAAGCTCCTCCAGCTCGTGCAGGAGGGGGACGTGGACGGCTGGGACGACCCGCGCATGCCGACCCTGGTGGGTCTCCGGCGGCGGGGGTTCACCCCCGAGTCGATCAGGACCTTCTGCGAGCGGATCGGCGTCGGCCGGAGCGACTCCTGGATCGACATGGGGATACTGGAGGAGTGCGTCCGGGAGGACCTGAACGAGCGGGCACCCCGGGCCATGGCGGTCCTGCGGCCGCTCAAGCTGGTGGTCGACAACTACCCGGAAGGGGAGGGGGAGGAGTTCACCGTGGCCAACCACCCGAAGATCGAGGCCCTGGGGAGCCGCCAGGTCCCCTTCTCCCGGGAACTCTGGATCGAGGCGGACGACTTCCAGGAGGTCCCGGAAAAGGGGTTCAAGCGCCTCTCCCCCGGTACCGAGGTGCGGCTGCGGGCGGCCTACATCGTGAAATGCACGGGGGTGGACAGGGACGGGGCGGGGAACGTCACGGCGGTCCACTGCACCTACGACCCGGAGACCAAGAGCGGCCTCCCCGGTGCGGAGCGCAAGGTCAAGGGGGTCATCCACTGGGTCTCCGCCCCCCACGCCCTCTCCGCCCCGGTCCGACTCTACGACCGCCTCCTCTCGGTGGTGAGCCCGACCGGCGACGACTGGAAGAAGGACCTGAACCCGGACTCCATCGAGCTCCTGACCGATGCCCAGCTGGAGCCCTCCCTGGCCCAGGCGCCTCCCGAGGCGGTCTTCCAGTTCGAGCGCCAGGGGTATTTCTGCGTCGACCGGAAGGATTCGACCCCGGGCCGCCCGGTCTTCAACCGGACCGTCACCCTGCGGGACTCGTGGGTGAAGAAGTAGGCGACCGTGAAGAGTAACAACGTTCCCCCCCTCATCCGGCCTTCGGCCACCTTCTCCCTCAAGGGAGGAGGGACTTGTGATCCTTCCTGACAAACAAAGGGCCGTGCTGGCATCCAGCACGGCCCTTTTCAGTTGTGCGCCAGGCATGGCGCGTGGCGCTTGAGCGCCATATGTTCAACCGTGGTG
>CALMBF010000042.1 GCA_937860145.1 uncultured Geobacter sp. | reverse complement strand
GCAACACCGCGGATCCCCGCACCCCAGGCTGTGGGTGAGCAGAAACCGCGCGGCGGGGAGCGGCGTGACCAGGAGACCCCGCCCGGGGCCGGCGAGGTGAAGAACGGCAGGGGCAGGAGCATGGCAGAACCCGTCCGCCAGCAGAGCCGCCCCCCGGAGGTCACGGGAGGAGGACAGCGCGGCAGGGGGGTGGAGCGGCAGGAGAGCCCCCGGCCGGTCCCGGAGAGGAAGGAGCTGCAGGGCCGCCGGGAGCAGGGGAAGAAGGAGGCTGCCCCCCCTGCCGAGCGGAAGGCCCGGGGCGTCTGGAAGATAAAGCCGAAGGACGAAGCGCCCAAGGAAAAGGAACAAGAGAAGGACAAGAAGTAGGGTACTCCCGCCAGAGGAGCGGAGCGCAATGGGAAAGATTCTGCATATGCTGCCGGTCCTGCTGCTGGTCGGCGCGGGGCTCGTTCTCCCCTGTCCTGCCGGCGCCGGCCAGAAGATCCCGGAAAAGCTGGAGTACAGCCTCAGCTGGACCGGGATCAACGTGGGGACCGCAACCCAGGAGATCGTCGACGAGGGGGAGACCCGCCGGATAATCTCGTCCGCCCGTTCCAACGCGTGGCTGTCGAGATTCTTCCCCGTCGACGACCGCACCGAGAGCGTGCTGCTGAAAAAAGGGGTGTTCCCCGGCGAGCCGCGGACCTTCACGATGCTGTTCAGGGAGGGGAGCCACACCCGCGACCGGGAGATCTCCTTCAATGTCGCCGCCAGGGTCGCCCATTTCCACGACCGCAAGAACGGCGAAAAGGTGACGGTGCCCATCGACGGGGAGACCTTCGACATCTATTCGAGCTTCTACTTTGTGCGGCACCAGCACCTCGAACCGGGGAGATCGTTCTACATCAACGTGCTGGACAGCAAGAAGCTCCACCGCATCGAGGTCCGGGTCCTGAAGAGGGAGCGGGTTTCCGTGCCGGCCGGCGAGTTCACGACCCTCAAGGTCGAGCCGATGGTGAAACCGGTGGGGGTCTTCGAAGGGAAGCGGGGGGCCTACATCTGGCTGACCGACGACGAGCGGCGGATACCGGTGAAGGCGCAGACAAAGGTGACGGTGGGGAGCGTGACCGCCGTCCTTACCGGCGGGGTCTACTGAAAGAGCTTGAAGAGCATCCTGGTGCCGATGACCATGAGCAGGCAGGCAAAGATCTTCTTCAGGTGGGCGACCGGCAGGCGGTGGGCAAGCCGTGCCCCCAGGGGGGCGACGATGAAGCTGGTCACCGAGATGCCGACCAGGGCCGGCAGGTAGATGAAGCCGAAGCTGCCGGCCGGGAGGGGGGTGGCCCCCAGGCCGTTGGCGATGAAGCCGATGGCGCCGAAGAGGGCGATGGGGAAGCCGATGGCAGCCGAGGTGCCGATGGCATTGTGCATGCTCAGGTTGCACCAGACGAGGAACGGCACTGACATGCTGCCGCCGCCGATCCCCACCAGGCTCGACACCCCCCCGATGGCCGTCCCCACCAGGGAGAGTCCGGCCGCTCCCGGCAGCTGCCGGGTACTCGTGGGCCTGATGTCGGTCAGCATCTGCAGGGCGACGTAGTAGGTGAAGGCGACGAAAAAGCCCCGCAGGACCGTGGTGGAGAGGTGGGCTGCCAGGTATGAACCGGCGAGTGTCCCGGCCAGGATGCCGGGGGTGATCCTCCTGACCACCTGCCAGTTGACCGCACCGTGGCGGTGGTGGGCACGCAGGCTGGCGAAGGAGGTGAAGATGATCGTCCCCAGGGAGGTGCCGAGGGCCAGGTGATGGACCACCGGCCCGGGAAAATGCTGCAGGGTGAAGGTCAGGGTCAGCATGGGGACGATGATGATCCCGCCGCCGACACCGAGCAGCCCTGCCAGCACCCCCGCGATGATGCCGGCACCGCAGTAGGTCAGCCAGATTTCCATGAGAGATCCCCTTCCCGGTCGGGTGGGTCCGGTCTCACCGGACACGCCGGCAAAGCATAGAGATTTTGCCGGCTTTGTGCAACAGTCACGTTCATGCCGGCCCCTTTTCCCGCCACGCGTTCGCCCCGCCGTGTTCCCGCCCTCGCCGGCCCCGGCCGTTTTTCAGGTTAATTCACTTGAACTGGGAAAAAAATAACGCTATTTTGCAGGACACCCTGCCGTTTACACGATTCCCGGCGCCGGCACGTGCGGCGCGGATGCGGCCAGGGTGATTGACCATCACAATTCAGGGGGAAGCTATGAAGGCAGTTCTGCTTGACGGTTTTGGCGGCGTCGAGGTCATGAAGGTGGGTGAGGTTGCAAAGCCGGCACCCGGCGAAGGGCAGGTGCTGGTGAAGGTCCATGCGACCACGGTCAACCGCCCCGACCTGGTCCAGCGGATGGGGAACTATCCGCCGCCGGCGGGTGATTCGGAGATCCTCGGCCTGGAGGTCGCGGGAACGATCGAGGAACTCGGCCCCGGCGTGAGCGGCTGGAAGGTCGGCGACCGGGTCATGACCCTGGTGGGTGGGGGCGCCTATGCCGAGTATGCCGTTGCCTACGCCAGCCACCTGATGCCGATCCCCGAAAGCATGAGTTTTGCCGAGGCGGCCTGCGTCTGCGAATCCTACATCACCGCCTTCCTCAACATCTTCATGATCGGCGGCCTGAAGGACAGGAACACCGTCATCATCCATGGCGGCGGCGGCGGGGTGAACACCGCCGGTATCCAGCTCTGCAAGGCCCTGGTGCCGGCAACGAAGATCATCGTCACCGCCGCGCCGGAGAAGATGGAGCGGGTGAAGGGGCTGGGGGCCGACCTGGTGGTCAATTTCCGCGAGACCCCGGACTTCTCCGAGGCGGTGAAGGAGTTCACCAACAAGAAGGGGGTCGATGTCATCCTCGACCACGTGGGGGCAAAGTACCTGGCTCCCAACATGGCCTCCCTCGGCTATGCCGGCCGCCTGGTGATCATCGGCGTCATCAGCGGCATCAAGGCCGAGCTGAACCTGGCCCTGATGATGGTCAAGCGCCAGCAGATCATCGGTTCCGTGCTCCGCTCGCGTCCGGTCAAGGACAAGGGTGATATCGTTGCCGAGTTCACCCGGGTCGCTCTCCCCAAGTTCGCCGACCGGACCATCGTGCCGATCATCGAGAAGAGCTTCCCCCTGGACGAGGTCGTCGCGGCCCACCGGATGATGGAAGAGGACAAGCACTTCGGCAAGATCGTCCTGCAGATCGCCTGAACATAGCTACGTTGTTTCGCAGATGCATGCCGCCTGCACTCATTCCGGCAGCATGCACCTGCGGATGATGTTTGAACATGGAAACACATCACAAAGGAGGACGTTATCGTGTCAAGCAAGAAGCCGGAAGTAACCTTCAAATATATCTACAACTACGCCTACAACCCGACCTACGTCAACGGCGCCCACGGCGGGCTGACCCCCCGGGGGGAGCTGGTGATGAACTTCTACCTGGAGCGGCCGCCCCTCCCCCAGGAGATCACCCACGAGATCACCCCCAACGGCACCATCGGCGAGGTGACGGGGGAAGAGCCGGCGGACCTGAAGAGCAGCATGGTCCGCTACATCGACACCGGCGTGGTGCTGAACTACGACGCGGCCCGCACACTCCACTACTGGATCGGCGAGCGCCTCAAGGAGATGGAGGAGATCGAGCGGGCCAAGGCCGCCATGAACTTTCCCGAGGAGGGTGGGCAGGTAACCCACTGAGCCGGCAGTCGCGGCGCTTCATGCCGCGCATGATGAACGGAACCTCTTGGCAATCCCCCTGTTTCGGTGTACAGAAACAGGGGGATTTTTTCATCCCGGCAGTGCACGGAGTGGGGAGGTCGGTCCCGTGAAAAAGCAGATCAACATGTTGCGCGAATTCTCCATCCCCCTGATCGCCGGGGTGGTAGTCGCCCTGTGCTGGGTAAACCTGGACCCGGAGAGCTACCGGCATTTCGACCATGCCCGGCTGCTCGGCCCCCTCAGTTTCCACTTCCTCGTCAACGACCTCTTCATGGTGCTCTTTTTCGGCATAGCCGCCGCCGAGATCACCCAGAGCTGCCTCCCCGGCGGGGACCTGCACCCCCTGCGCAAGGCGGTCAACCCCCTGCTGGCGACGGTCGGCGGCGTCGTCGGCCCGGTCGTCGTCTACCTCGGGCTGAACGCTACCCTCGGCGACCCCTCCCTCGGGCGCGGGTGGGGGATCCCCACCGCCACGGACATCGCCCTTGCCTGGCTCGTCGCCTCCCTGGTCTTCGGCCGGCGGCACCCGGCCATCTCCTTCCTCCTCCTCCTGGCGATCGTGGACGACGCGGTCGGGCTCGTCATCATCGCCCTCTTCTACCCCGACCCGACCCAGCCCGCCGCGCCGCTCTGGCTGCTGCTGACCGTGGCCGGCATGGTGCTGTCATACCTGCTGCGCCGGCGGCAGACGGCAAGTTACTGGCCCTACCTGCTCCTGGGCGGCGGCCTCTGCTGGGCCGGCCTCTTCAAGGCCCACCTTCACCCCGCCCTGGCCCTGGTGTTCGTCGTCCCGTTCCTCCCC
>CALMBF010000041.1 GCA_937860145.1 uncultured Geobacter sp. | reverse complement strand
AATTTGGACGCCGATTTAGGCTATAGGTGGGTCATTTTTGCATGCCGATTCACAGGGCAGGGGGTGAGGAAATGGAAAACCCGTTTGGGAATTGAAATGGGTATTCAGTTTGCAGTGTAGATTCTCAGGATAAATTGCCGGAAGGGTTGAATCGGGAAAAGTATTTTGTGGTGAAGTTATCGCAGGGGGATAGGTTTTTCAGGATTGGGAATTAATTCAAGGGTTGGTGAAATTGCCGAAAAATAGGTCTGGCTGATTCAATATAAACGTAGATAACAAAGTCCCGCCAGGCGATACGCATTGAATCTTAGCTATCGGCCTCTAACATTTCTTCATCTTCAAGAATCACTAGAGAAAGAATCTCAGTAGGGCTGATTTTTATTGCCTGTTCCGTAACTTCATACTTCCGAGCATTATAACAATCAAACCAAGCTTCAGCGGAAACGCTACTCAGCCGTGTAGGAGCCAATAGAGTCGCACTCTTGTTGAACAAGAGAGTCATGGATGGACTTTCAGGTTGAAGTTCCTTTCTTGGGAACCAACTATCTGGGATCAGGCTAGATCGAAGGAACCAACTTCGTCCCGTAGGAGTGTGAAATACAACCATAGCGGGCGTATCGCCAATTTCGATGCAACGGATCGCAGCAGCTGTGATACTGACTTTGAATTGTTCAGCCATGCTTCTAATGACATCGAAATTTAGCCGGCGTGCAGCTCTCAGAGCAGGCAGATATAGATAACGTGGCATGAGCAGGCTTGCCGCGAATCTGTCAGCGTGTTTTTCAGCTGGTGATCCTTTACCACCGAAATCTTCAATATCTGAGCTTCTACATGCCAAGGATTTCCCACGGTGAAATTTCCAATGCCCGAGTTCATGGCCGATAGAATATCGCTGCCTACCAAGGGAACATCGGCTATTGACCGTGACAATCGCGGTATCCATAGACCCAACAATTCTTGCTTCACAACCATCAAGAGGTCGGTACCTGACCTTAACCCGTAATGTCCATGCTATCGCTTCAAGATCGATTTCGCTTGGCTCAGTGACCCCCAATGACAACAGCAGCTCTTCGGCCGGTGTGGGAGTACTCACTCGTCACCCTCACAATCAGAGTCTGGGTCGTATAGACCAAGGTCACGAAGATCTTCGAGCATACTCAACACGTCTGAATCAGAAAGGTCTGAACCCTTTCGGGCCGCAATAGTTAGCTCCCGTGTTGACTCGGGGTGAGCAAGAAGCGTTTTTTCGAGGGCACGGCGAGCACGCACGGGGTCGAGAGATATAACCTTTGCGCACTTCTCGTTATCTTTGAACTGGTTGACGGCTTCACGAGCAGCCACCAGTCGTTGCTTCGCCACCTGTTGCTGGGCATTCTTTAGGATACTGCGTACATGATCAGCCGCCACTTCCGGAGAACCATAATCTTCAGATGCTTCAGAAAGAATGTCGGCGTCCGACGTGCTTATGACGTCACTCACAAGTTCATCGGCCAGACGATTCAACATCTCACGATGAATATGCTTTTTCATTGAAACATTCCTTTCGACTTCGCTTTATCCAGTCGCCGCCGAATCAACTTTCGCTTTGATTCATAAGAAGTTTTGTCGAGACAAGCCAACTCTTGCAACTCAGACGAGCTCATCCCTTCCAGCAACCCCTCTACGATCAAGTGCGTAATTTCGTCGTCAGCAAACAAAGATAGGACGAAGCCAATTTCCTCGGTTAATAGGAGGGTTTCCTCTGCAGAGGGCGACTGAGATGGGTAATCTCTACTCGGTAGCCCATCAAATTCTCCTTCGATGCTCGGGATAACCTCAAGAAACTCGGGTGAGCGATCTAGCGACTTGAAATTGCTGGATGCAAGACTACGCATGGTATTCGCAAGAAACGCGATCACGTTGACATCTGTAGGACAATTTCTAGCACCGGAAAGAATCGCGATAAAGGCTTTAGATATGAGTTCATCAGGTTCAATGTAACCCTTGCCGTAAAAAGCAGCTATTTTCCTTATCCTGACAAAGTCGGCCGTGGACAAGTTATTCAGCTTTTCACTGATCTCGTCTGCAGAAAATACGGTTTTCGTTGTGGAGGGTGTCTGCATCCGCATCTCCCGAGCAGATTCTATCTATCTAAGTAATGCTCCAAAACTACCATTTCCCGGACATAAAAAAAAGTGCATGGAAAAAATATTTTCATGTCCGTACCCAGGATCGAGTGGAGCATTACATAGTAGATACGGTCATCTGGCCGAAAAAACTTGCCAAAGGAGAAAGAGATTATGAGCAATAGTCATGCAGATCAGGCACCAGGGCAGCAAAAATCCACCTCGATTGTGGTGAATGGCCGCGAGCGCGAGTTCATCGGGCATAAGATCACATACGAGGAAGTCGTTGGTCTAGCCTTCCTAGGAGAAGGAACTGGGGGCGATACACTCGTCTATACCGTAGCTTATGCGAAACTGCATGGTAATGACGGAACTCTAGTTGCTGGGCAGGATGTAACTGTCCACGAAGGGATGGTGTTCAATGTGTCCAAGACCAACCGTTCCTAACAGCGATATCAGGAGACTTCAAGACGAGGGGTATGAGGTGGAGGTACACAACGGGTACCTCCTCGTTCACTCCGTCCCTTATGTAACCTCCAACCTGACAATAGCCCATGGTATTGTTGTCAGCGATCTTAACGGAACACTGGAAGCGCTGGGTCCGCCAAGGGATCATCAAGTCTGGTTTGCGGGTGAATATCCCTGCCACCAGACGGGGCGGCCCCTCGAAGCATTGAGGCATTCCGGCGGGCAGCCGATGTGGGATGGGTTTGATGTCCAGCACCGCTTCTCAAATAAACCAGAAGGTGGGTTCAAGGACTACTACACGAAAATGAAGAGCTATATCTCCATCATCGCGAATGAGGCTAAGGGCCTTGATCCCACGGTCACCCCCTGCACTTGGAGGGTGATAGTGCCGCGTGAAGATGACAACTCAGTGTTTAAGTATTTCGATTCAGCATCAAGCAGGGCAAACATTATTCCGGTATCTGAAAAACTGGAGATGGACAAGGTCGCTATTATCGGTCTTGGTGGGACTGGATCGTATGTCCTTGATCTCATTTCCAAGACACGAGTCAAAGAGATTCATCTTTTTGATGGCGATATTTTCAGTCAACATAATGCATTTCGCTCTCCGGGGGCGGCTACCGTTGAGGTCCTGAATCAACGTATCGCAAAAGTTGACTATTATTCCCAGATGTATAGTGCCATGCGTAGAGGTGTCATCCCCCATTATGTGTACATCATGGAAATGAATCTCGAAGAATTGTCGATGTTCGATTTTGTATTCCTTTGCGTGGATACCGGCTTGTCTCGAAAACTCATCAGTATATACCTCCGAGACAAAAGGATTCCCTTTGTTGATGTTGGTATGGACATACAGATGATACCGGAAGATTGCTCTCTGATAGGTACTTGCAGGGCCACATTGGCGACAGCTGATAAACATGATCATTTCGACCAGGTTGCCCCTCAAGGAGATGATACAGATGGCGACTTATACCGCAGCAACATACAAGTCGCTGATATGAACGCATTGAACGCAACTCTTGCGGTTATCAAGTGGAAGCAGTTTTGCCGGTTCTACAGCGATCGATTCAAGGTCCACCACACTACGTATTCTGTGGATTCCCATTCTCTTACGAGAGATGCCACACCTATGGGAGATAGCGTTTGCAGCGAATGAAAATTGCCACCATAGCCCCTTCGTTTGTTGATGTTATACCTGATCGTTTAGAGAAGGGAACGCTGTATATATGTGTACGCTATCGTACCGCACTCCACTTGTGCTGTTGTGGATGTGGAGAGGAAGTGGTTACTCCATTGTCGCCTGTTGAGTGGTCGGTTCATATGTCGAGAGGGAAGATTTCATTGCATCCTTCAATCGGAAACTGGAGCTTTGAATGCCGCTCACACTACTGGATTCGTAATAATCAGGTCGTCTGGGCGGGAGGGCTAACTGATGAGCAGATCAAGCTGGTGAAGGCACGAGATGTTGCTGACAAGAAGATGTATATAGCCAAGGTGAATGAGTCAAAATCAAAACCTGGCGGAATCATAGCATCCTTTATGGCTTTTTTGAAGTGGCTATGGCCCTGACAGGGGATGGTATACTCCTATTGCACATACAAGTTCCTTATCCAGTCCATAAATTTCAACCGGAAGGTAGATCTTTCCGGACTTTGGCCTGGCCAGCACCATGACCGCCCAGGGGAGCGACGTGGGCGACCTTTGGGGAAGTGTTGGGTCAGGCTTCCAAGTTGTTAAGTTACGGATAACAGGTGCTTGACTTCACCGCTTATTTCTCCAAAAACTTCCTCGCAAGACCAGATGCAGTTCCGCGTTTGCCGGCGCGACCACCTTTTTTTTACCGAACGGGAATAATACTCCTTCCGTCTTTGTCAGGGGCAACCCTTCCAGCCTCTTCTTATTCCAATTCCAGATCAAAGCTTTCGAGCTGTCAAAGGCTGCTTGAATTTCAATTGACAATCTATACCTGTTTTGGTATAAATCAGTCAGGCCCTGCGAGAGATGACATCAGGGGGTGGAATGGCAAAAGATATTGAGTTTTTAGGCGATTCGCTGGAAGTCATAAGAGACTTTCCAAGCGATACAAAGAGCAGCATGGGGCACGCACTCCACGTAGCCCAGGAAGGAGGGAAAGTTCATTACGCCAAGCCGCTCAAAGGCATAGGCGGTGGGGCATCGGTCATAGAAATTTGCGATGACCATGACGGAAATACATACCGGGTAATGTATACCGTCAAGATTGGCAGTAAAATATATGTCCTGCATGCATTTCAGAAAAAGTCCAAAAGAGGGATAGAAACCCCAAGGACAGAGATAGAGATCATTAAAGCTCGGCTCGCAAGAGCTAAAGCGCTGGCAGGCACTTGAACTAAAACTACATAGAGCCAAAGAGGCTTCAGGCAATTAGCCCACTTAACAAAAAACTATTTAAAGCTAAAGAGCTAATATTAAGAAACCCAACCCATAGAGGGAACGAATGAGAACTTTAGAACTAAAAGAGACCAGAGAGGAACAACATCTGGAAAACATCGGTGCAACTCCTTCAACGGGAAATGTATTTGCAGATTTCGGTCTGCCTGATGCTGAAGAATTATTGGTAAAAAGCAGCATTGCAATGAAAATAAATAATATAATTGAGAAACGTCATCTCTCGCAGACTCAGGCTGCGGCAATCCTCGGGATTCCGCAGCCGAAAGTTTCCATGATTCAACATGGTAAACTCAGAGGATTCTCACTAGAAAAGCTCTGTCACCTCGTCAACCTCCTCGGTCGGGATGTGGATATTGTCATCAAGAACCGAAAGAGCGATGGTGTAGGGCAAATGAGGGTAAGTTACCTTTAGTTGGTATGGAAAAAGCGCGGTACTAAATGGGAACGTCAGCTAAAAAAATCAAACCCGAGGAATTCATTCTGGCGGCGCTTTCTCCGGAAGAGCGTCTTGAGGCTGCCTTTTGTGTCGCCAGGCAGGCTTTAAAAAAAACCGGACTTAAAGCAGGGGATATCGATCAAGCAGTGAAGAGTATCCGTAAACAGGCACATGCCCCCAAACCATAAATTTGTCGTCGATATATACTAAACGACAAATGACTCTGCAAAAAACCGCTCCGCAACCACATTTCAACTGACCCCAAAATGATGCTCTCGCAAAATGTCATTCCCGCAGTGATTCTGAGCGGAAATCCAGCTTTTAACCTACTGAAATTATCCAAAAACGGCAGTTAACCATGGATACATAGGATGAACACGGATAAAAACTAAAGATACTAACAAATAGTCCTTCACCTTTTTGGTTTACAATCTTTTGTATTTAATTATCTGATTTATCTGTGTTTATCCTATTCATCCCAGTTCCAAATGCTTTTATAGGATTATGGATCCCCGATAGAAACATTCGGGGATGATAGATAATTTGCAAGAGCATCAAGGTTTACACTCGGCGAAGAACCAATCCTTGCAGTCGGGCGAACCGCTCCGCATCCTCTCTTCGACTTCATCCTGAGTGAGTGGCGGGAAGAGAATGAGATTGTCTCCCGGCTTCCAGTTGGCCCCGGTTCCGACCGCACGGTCATCAGCTGTCTGCAGGGCCTTGACCAGTCGCAACAACTCATCGATGTTGCGACCGGTGGTGAAAGGATAATAGATCATCGCCCTGACGATCTGCTTATCGTCGATGACAAAGACACAGCGCGATGCGGCAGTCACGGCATCATCGGGCATTATCATCCCGTATTTGATTGCCACGTCCCTGTTGATATCGGCAATAACCGGGAAAGTTATCTTCGTATTGAAGTTCTTTTCAATGCTCATGATCCAGGCGATGTGCGAAAAGTAGCTGTCAATGCTCAGCCCTATCAGCTCGCAATTCATCTCCTTGAACGCCGGCTGGGCATGCGCAAAAGCAATGAATTCGGTCGTGCAGACCGGGGTGAAATCGGCAGGGTGTGAAAAGAGAATCACCCATCGACCCGTGTAATCCTCCAACCTGATGGCGCCTTGTGTCGTCACTGCCTCGAACTGAGGAGCAGGTTCCCCAAGCCTGGGCAAACGATACTGGGTTGACGCTTCCGGCGGGCTAACAGTATTGTTCATCGGCAATTCTCCTTTTTTTCGCGGAAGAAATGTTCCGCATGGTATGAGCTCCGCACGAGGGGAGCGGCCGCGACGTTGTGGAAACCCATGCTGCCTGCCGCTGCCGCCCATCTCTCGAACTCTTCGGGGTGAAGATAGCGGGAGACGGGAAAATGATTCCTGGACGGCGGAAGGTACTGTCCTAACGTCAGCTGCCTGCAACCGGCCTCGAGGAGGTCAGTGAGCGTCTCTTTCATTTCGTCCTCGGTTTCGCCAAGACCGAGCATCAATCCCGACTTGACCGCCAACCCAGACTGACTCGCCTGCGTGAGCACTCTCAACGATCGATGATAGTCAGCTTCGGGACGAACCAGGGGAGACAACCGGCGGACCGTCTCCATGTTGTGATTGAAAACCTCCGGATTCATCGCGCAAACTTCCGCGATGGCCCGTTGATCCCCCTGGAAATCCGGCACCAGCACCTCGATTGCCGTGCGATCCGAAGCATGTCGTATGGCAACGATCGTCTCGGCATAGTGCCGGGCACCGCCGTCAGCGAGATCATCGCGCGTGACCGACGTTATCACTGCATGGGTGAGCGACAGGCTTCTCACCGCCGAGGCTACCCTCTCCGGCTCGAGGGGATCGGGGAGATCGGGATTGCCATGCTCGACGGCGCAGAACCTGCAATTCCGGGTACAGTAGCGGCCGAGAATCAGAAAAGTTGCCGTCCCCCTGCTGAAACACTCACCGATGTTGGGACACCGGGCACTCTGGCAGACGGTTTCAAGCTTCAGGTCTCCCATAAGTTTTTCGACCTGCGCCGAGGCAGCCTTGCCACCCGGGTCCCGAACTCTGAGCCAATCGGGGTACCGGCTGGCCTCTTTGGTCCGATATCCGAATGCGGCCTTGAAATGCTTCGTAAACCGCTCCCCCACCTCGTGCAGGTTCAGCGGTCTCCCCAGTTCCCGTTCCATTGAGGTAACCGGTTGCCCCGGAGTTCCACACGGGACGAAGAGGTCAAAGTTTGACAGTTCCGGGGAAACGTTGAGGGCGATTCCGTGGTAGGCGACCCACTTCCTTACCGAGATACCGATGCTGGCAATCTTTCTCTCACCGACCCAGACCCCGGGAGTTCCAGGACGGAGCTCTCCTTTCACACCGTACTCTTCGAGCACTGAAAGGACGACCTGCAGGAGATCACGGACATACGAATGGATATCCCGGTCCTTCAGCTTCAGCACCGGATAGACAACAAGCTGCCCCGGACCGTGAAAGGTTGTTTTCCCCCCTCGATCGGTTTCAACTACACGGATGTCACGTTTATGAAGTTCTTCCGACGAGACCAGAAGGTCGTTCGCGCCACCACTCTTGCCGATGGAGATCACGGAAGGATGAGAGACAAGCAGCAATCGATCCGGGATCTTGTCGGCGATACGCTCCAGAACCATATCCTGCTGCAGGTTCAGACAGTTGTCGTAGTCCAGCAGCCCCAGATCGACTACCTCTAAATCGGAATGATCTTTTGTCATAAGCCACCAGCCATCTCATTAAAGGAACGCACGGGTGAACATTATTTCACTTCACGTCCCGGCAATCTTATCAAACATTCACTATTGGCTTGCATGGCAATATCACCGGACCGTATCTCTCCTTCGACCACGACTGCTTCTATGTAATGATCACCCAGATCCTTGGTAACCTTGATCTTTCCTACTTCACTCTTGCTGATGTAATAACCTTCTCCCATACGATATACCGGGACAACTGCATGAAGACAGAATTCCTCCTTGGCCTGCTTGCTCATGCCGTAGAAGAGGTGGACCGTGTCACCCTGCTTGGCAAAAACGGCATCTCTTACCGTGGCACGGATCCGGTCATCGGGCTGAAGCGTAGCGCAGGCCGACATCAGTCCGGGTAGTGACACCAGCACGATCCCCATAACCAATTGTTTCATCTTGTTCATAATCCCTCCTTCTTTCTCCGTTTGTCAGGTGCGTAACAGCAACCTGATTAATGAAGCTGTTAAACTCATTACCGAACTATTCCTAAAGCCAACAGCAGCTCCGCAAGCTTTCCGGCAACGGCACCGGGACTGACCCGGCATCCATCATGCTGCTTGTCCTGAAGAACTCTGCAACATGCCGCTCCGTATGTTTCCTTGAACCAGGTGTGCATGCTTCGAGTCAGCCGTTCTACGCTCTCTTTATCATCCGGCAGCACCATACCAAAGGCAATTGTAGCCGCAGAAAGGGCGCCGCAGATGCACCCGGAACAGCAACCGCCTCCGAGGCCGCTTACCAGGCGCACGACCACTTCAGGTGTCTCGGGGCTGAAATGCTTCCGGATAACCGATACCACCGCTTCGGCGCAGTGATGGCTCCCGGACATGAATAGCGCCTCCGTCTCCCGGATGCATTCTTCGATAATCTCAGCTTTGGTCGGATTGATCCCACAATCGCAGTCTGCCGCGAAGGCAGTCCTGGTCAGGTCAGTAATTTGTTTCGCGTAATCTGTCTTCATCTTGCTCTATCTCCAGGAGGCAGCGATAGTCCTCCTCGGTATCAACGTCGAAAAGAATCTTCGGATCCGCCACCGGCAGTGAAAACAACATATCGCGATGACCGGCCAGTATCCCTCGTGCCCCGGTATCACCCTTCAGATCCTCGACCAGAGGGAACAGCTCCCGACCTAACAGGACCGGATTCCCCCGCTTCCCCCCGTAAATGGGAGCAATGATCGGAGCATTCATTCGCTGGTAGGCCACCAAAATACCGTCAAGGGTCTCCGAAGAGACCAGCGGTTGATCCCCAAGGAGGAAAAGGGCTGCGTCCGACTCCGGGGTGAGCTCCCTCAATCCCGCCTTCAGCGAAGAGGCCTGTCCTTCCCGATAGTCCCGGTTGATAACCACGGTCACCGGCCTATTACTGAGGAGTGGAGCAAGCCGGTCGGCGTGGTATCCGAGAACCACCACCACACGGTGGAGAGAAGAAGCCAGCGCCTTATCCACAACCGTCTCCAGCATGCTCTTCCCGCGAACAGGGAGCGACTGCTTCAGCTTCCCCATCCGCCGTCCCTCCCCGGCAGCGAGGACAATTCCGGCGACGCGCTTCCTCATTTTCCCTCCAGCCGGAAAACGGCAGTGATCCGGCCCGCCCCGAGAGCGCCTACGACAACCGTATCCGCAACGACGGAGGAATGTTCCTGGAGCAGACCGGTGATCCGGGCGCCGGAAGCCTCTCTCTCCGGGTCGTCTGCCTTATTGAGAAAGACGATCCGTCTGGCATCGGGCGTGGCCCCCTTGAATCCACCGCTGGGATGGGCAATAAGCCTCGCCACGGCCTCCTCCGAAATCTTCTCGCCCGGTCGAAGCCCCATCGCGGCGGAGGCTGTCTCGGCTCGGAAAACAACCTCGTCTGAAAAAGGCTTACCCACCGCATCCAGTCCCACCACCGCCACAACCGCCGTGGAGGCGGACGGAATAACCGGCTCGTGATCCGCCGGGGCCTTCAGCGGGCGCCGGGCCGAACCGTCGGCCTCTACCACAATCCAATCGAAAAGGCCGGAAGCGGCAAACATCCCTATCGCCTCCGGCGGGAAACCGGTAAGCTTTCCCGAACCGGTGATTGCCACACCAGCCGTAATGTGTGATCGATCCCCCCTGCCGCAACGAACCTGCCGAAGCAGGTCTTCAGGGTCGGAAGTCATTATCAGGGCATCGGTTTCGTCGTCAGCGGGAAGGAAGATGCGGGTCGTTGTCGTGGTCAGTACCGTGCGGCCTGCGGAGCGAAGCTCCCTTGCGAGACGAAACATCAGGCTCGTCTTGCCGCCTGCCCCGATCAGGCTCACCACCCCGCCCGAGCCGGGGCAGATGATGTCGGAGAGGAGTTCCTTCAACGGTTGTAGACCGAGAGGATCGCCTCTACGACTCCTCCACCGATAGCACTGGCCTTATCAGAAATGATGTGACAAGCCGCGGCATCCCCCCTGGGGTCGATATCTCCGACTTTCATCCCTTGAGTAACCTGCGTCCCCGGCATGATCAGCCCCCGCAGAACACCGGAGATAAGGGCAACCACTTCAGCATCTCCCACCCGCCCCACCAGATCTCCTGCGGCGATCCTGTCGCCGATCCGCCTAGCGCTCTTGAAACGCCCCGTGTCGGGGGCACGGAGCACTCTTTCATTGGTGTATCCGCCAATCTCCGCAGGCACGCCGGTATCTGCCTGGGCAGCCCCTGACAGAATGACACGGCCCAGGTCTGGGCCCCGGTTGGTCTCGATAACGGCGTGGCAATCCGTGCCGGCGGTAAAACCAGGACCGAGACCAATCACCAGCGGAGCGTCACCCAAAGTTGTCCCGAGATTTATCTTCGCCAAGGCTGCATCGATGAAGATATCCCAGCGGAAACGGCAAAGAGATCTCGCCGCCGGATCTACCATGACGGGGATCTTCTCACGATGCCAGGCCTGACCGATGTCCCATTTGACGGAGGCCGAGACGGCCTCCACCCCTTCCACTGTCATTTTCGTGTGTCTCAGCGCCTCGCAAAAACTTAACGTTCTCCTGACGGCCAGGGGAGCAGGTCTCTCCAGCATCAAGATTCTGCGGAAGCCGGCACGGTGGAGCCTCCAGGCAACTCCTGTAGCCATCTCTCCGGCTCCGCGGATTACGATCTTCAGCTCGTGCAGTCCAATCATGCCGCTACCCCCGCCCGTAGTACACTGAAAGGAGTTCGGAAGCGATGGCTATGGCTATCTCCTGAGGGGCTCCGCCGCCGTTGTCATGGCCGATGGGGCAGCGGACCCGGCTCAGGTCAAGCCCTGCTCCCTCCAGATTTTCCTTAACCTTTCCCCATTTGGCCCTGCTCCCGATCATCCCGACGTAGTGCGCCGGATTGGGAAGAACCTCCCGAAGAATCTCCTGATCGATGGCGCCGCTAAAGGAGACGATAACGACGAAAGAGCGCTTTTCGCACCAGTCGGCACCGGAGATGAATTCGGACCATCGGCAGGAGTGCCGGACGACACCGTCGGGAATCTCCGGAGACCCGATCCACTCAGGTCGCTCGTCAATCAGGTGAATCCTGAAAGGTGTCCCTTGAAGCACCCGGCAGAGCGCCTGGCCGACATGACCGGCGCCGAAGATATAGACGCACGGCTCTGAGTTCAGCACCTCCATGTACAACTCCACTGTCCCGCCGCATGCAGGAAAATCAGAATCTCCCGACTGTTTCAGAGATATCTCCGTCGTTCCCGACTCCCCGCTCTGAAGTCGCCTCGTAGCCTCCTCGAGCGCACGATGCTCGACTACTCCCCCTCCAACCGTTCCAAAAAAAATCCCGTCCCCCAGGACGATCATCTTCGCCCCGGTCTTCCGTGGAGTGGATCCGCTGTATTTGGTCACCGTCACCAGGACTGCCTCCCGGCCCAGGCGACTCAGCTCGTCGAGCTTACCGATCCATTCCCACATCACTCTTACTCCTTGAGCAGATTGCCACCTTCCCCAAGGAGTCCCCTTTTCACCAGACTCTTGGCTATGGCAACTTTATAACCGTTCCTGCCGAGGGGCTTTACCCCCCCCAACGCCAGCTCAGAGGCAGCGGACGCCGTCTCGTCATTGATCGGCTTTCCGCGCAGGAACTCTTCCGCCTCCGTCGCCCGGACCGGTCCAGGGGCAATCGCGCCGAGAGCGATCCGCACATCGCTGCATACTCCATCCTCAACCGAGGCCACAACCGCCACGCTGACGATGGCAAAGTCGATGGGACGCCGGAGTGCGAACTTGAAAAAGCGTTGATGCGGCAGGGATACTGCCGGGACCTCGATCCGGATCACCAGCTCCCCATGTTTCAGCCGGTGGGCCAGAGGAGTGTAGAAATCGGCAATCGGGATACTGTGCTCCCCATGCGGTCCTATCACTGTCAGTGAGGCATCGAAAGCCGCCAGAGCCACTGCCGTATCGGAAGGGCAGACCGCGAAGCACTTCCTTCCCCCCATGATGGCATGGTAGCGGTTGTCTCCCTTCACTGCCAGGCAGGGCCCGTTATGCTTGCGGGCGCAGCCGATCGCCCCGCCGACCTGGGCCGGATAGCGGTAGTAGGCGCAGCGGACATCCTGGCAGAGATTTCCGGCCAGGGTAGCGACATTGCGTATCTGCGGGCTCGCCACGGCGTAGGCGGCCTCGGCCAGCGCCGGGTAACGCTCAAGGAGCAGCGGGGAGCGCCCCAGTTCCGAGAGCCGAGCCAGTGCCCCGATCCTCAGTAACTCCCCCTCCTCCGAGACGGAGTCCAGACCCGGGATGTTTTTCACGTTGACCAGCACCTCGGGATACGTGGGCAGGTATTCGTCCTTGAGCAGGCCCATGAGGTCGGTCCCACCGGCGTTGATACGAGCCTTGGCGCCGAAGCGCCCCAAGGCGGAGACCGCCTCTTCCACCGAATACGCATCAACATAACTGAAGCTTCTCATCGGGCACCTCCTTTGACGCCGCCGACAACGCCTGCAAGAGCGGCGAGCACTCTTTCCGGGGTGACCGGGTATTCGTGGAGCCAAACACCGATGGCATTGGAGACTGCCATGAGGATCGCCGTCGGGCCGGGAGAGGTCGAGACCTCGCCGACGCCGACAGCCCGGAAGCGGTGGCTGGAAACGGCGGTCTCCAGGACCACGTTTTCGATCACCGGTAGTTCGGCGAAGGTGCGCCATTTGTAGTCGAGAAGGTTCGGGTTCAGCATCCTGCCGGTGGCGTGATCGATGATGGTCTCCTCCATGAGAGCGCTGTCAATGCCGGATGACCCCAGGCAACCGTTGAGTTGCCCCTCAAGACCTTGAGGATCGATCACTTGGCCGACGTCGGTGGCGTTCACCACATTGAGCAAGGTCACCTTCCCCGTTTCCGTGTCAACCTCCACCTCCACGAAGGTGGTCATGCAGTTGGCCAGGGTGAAGTCCGGCTCGAACCTGCCGTACCCGAGTACGGTCCGCTCGTGCCCTACGGCGATCCAGGGAACCCCGCCGTCGGGATCCCCCTTGACGAAGATCATGCCGTCCTCGGTATCCAGATCCTCCGCCGGCACCTCGAAAATGTGCGCCGCCAGCTCCAGAAGCTTGCGCCTGGCGTCCTCCGCCGCTGCGATGGCCGCGCTCCCGATGGCGTAGGTTCCCCTCGATCCGACCGGGCCGAAATCGAAGGGGGTGATAATGGAATCTGAGGGGCTGATAAAGACCTTCTCCAGGGGGAGCCCGAGCACCTCGGCGACCATCTTCAGGTAGTTGCTCCTCTGCCCGGTGCCGTGCTCGGTGACGCAACTGATCAGGGTCGCCGTCCCGTCGATCCCCAGTCGGATATAGGCCTCGGAGACGTCCTCGCCTATGTCGGCGTTGCCATGGACCCCTATACCCACCCCGCGACGAAGGGAACCGTTCACCGAGGTCGGCTTAAGCCACCCCTGCCACTTCTCGCGCCATCCGAAGCGCCGGGCCCCCTCCTCCATCGCCGCTGAATAATCGATTCCCCGGTAGTCGTACCAGTTGCCGTCGCGCCAGAAATAGCCCTGCCCCGGCTTGATGTAGTTCTTTTTGATGAACTCCAGCGGGTCGATGCCGAGTTTTTCCATGGCCAGACAGAGCACCGGGATGAAGGCACACTTCAGCTCTTGCCCGCCGAAGCCACGCACACTCCCGGAGGCATTACGGTTGGTGCAGACAATGGCGCTCTTCAGGTCCCAGTTTTTGCAGCGGGTCATAATCTGGACCTCGCCGCATCCAACCGCCACCTGCGCCTGGGTTGTGGTGGAGTGGTTCCCGGTGCCGACCAGCCAGGTGCCCGAAACCGCAGTCACGGTGCCGTCCCTTTTCATGCCGACCCTGGCCTCTATCCGCGATTCCGGCCGCAGCACGAAGGTAGCCAGATGCTCCTCCTTGGTGTAGATCAGCTTTACCGGAAGCCTCGCGGCCCGGCTCAGAAGGATGGCGTAGGTTTCCACCTGCCAGAGGACGATCTTGGTGCCAAAGCTGCCACCGATCGGGTTGCCGTGCACCCGGATATCGATGTCATACCCGATGACGCTGGAGAGGATCATCTTGTCCAGCGCCGGGGATTGGGAAGACCCCCAGAGTGTGACCCGTTGCGGCTCCTCCCAGAGGGCGATCACCCCTGGCGGCTCGGGCGGGATTGGATTGGGGATGTTCTGGTAGCCGAAGGTTCCCTCCACGACGACATCCGCCTCCGCAAACCCTGCCGAGACGTCGCCGGTGACAACCCCGGTAAGAGGATTGGGCCCTAACAAGGGGCATTCGGGGGAAACGACGTTGCCGGGAAACTCGTCATAGAGCTGGGGCGCTCCGGGCTTGATGGCCTCCTCGATATCGAAGACGGCGGGTAGTATCTCGTACTCCACCTCGATAAGCCGAAGCGCTGCCTTGGCAATCTCCTCGGTGGTGGCCGCCACCAGAGCCACGGCGTCCCCAACAAATCTCACCTTCTGGTCCAGGATCCTGGTGACCGGCGGCATCCCTCCCCTCCAGTCGGGGACATCTTCCCAGGTGAGCACCGCCTTGACCCCGGCGAGCTTTTTGGCGCGTGACGTGTCGATCTTCCGGATCAGCGCATGGGGATGGGGGCTGCGGAGTACCTTGCCGTGCAGGAGGTTCTGGAACCTGAGGTCGCCCAGATAGTTGACGCCGCCGGTGACGATATCAACCGCGTCCCTGCGCGGCGTGCTTTTGCCGATGTGCCTGTATTCTTGCGCCACGGTCACTTCCCTCCCGGCGCCGCGGCCAGCACTGCGCGCACCACCTGGTAATGGGTAATGCAGCGGCAGAAATTCCCGGAGAGGGCTTCCTTCACCTCATGCTCCGTCGGCGCGCCGTTTTCGAGCAGGAGCGCCTTGGCGCTCATGATGATCCCCGGTGTGCAGAACCCGCACTGGAAGGCGCCCTCGTCGATGAAGGCCTGCTGAATCGGATCCAGCGCTCCCGTTTCCGGATGCCGCAGTCCTTCGATGGTGGTTATGTTCTTTCCACCGCATTCGACGGTAAGTGTCATGCAGGAGAGGACGGCCTTGCCGTCCATGAGCACGGTGCAGGTGCCGCAGGCGCCGTTGTCGCAGGTCACCTTGGTTCCCGTCAGTCCCAGTCTCTCCCGTAGCGTCTCGGCCAGTGTTTCGGAATACCCGACCTGGTGTTCCTCTTCACCGATGCCTAAGTCCACCCTGTTCCCGTTCACGAGAAAACGGACGCGGTTTTCACCGGCACGTTTCAATGATTTGCGTTTCCTTGTTACTGTCATTTTCACCCTCGGTCGGCACTCACCAGCGGCGCCGTTTTATTTTCACTGACCAACTCCTGTTGGACACCTTCCACGAAGGCAGTCGATTCGGCATTTTCATGCACGGTAACCGCACCGTCGTTGATCAGGAAGTGGGACAAAGCCGGTATGAGTACCAAGGCGCCGAACATGTTCCAGATAAACATGAAGGTGAGCAGTACCCCCATGTCGGCCTGGAACTTGATGGGAGAAAATGCCCAGGTAACCACGCCGCCAGCCAAGGTGATACCAACCAGGCCGACTACCTTGCCCGTGAACTGTACCGCATGCTTGTAGGCATCCTTAAGAGATTCTCCTTCTTTTTGTTTGTTCAACTGTACGCTGAGAAGATACAAGGCATAGTCGACCCCGATGCCTACTCCCAAGGCAATTACCGGAAGAGTGGCCACCTTGACGCCGATACCGAGAAGCACCATGAGTGCCTCGCAGAGGATCGAGGTGCCTATAAGCGGTACCACGGCAACAACCACCGCCCGCCAGCTTCGAAAGGTCACGAAGCAAAGGACGATGACGGCAGCATAGACATAGAGCATCATGGTCCGGTTGGCACTCTTGACGACGATATTGGTTGCTGCCTCGATGCCGGCGGATCCGGCTGCCAACAAAAACTTTCGGTCACTGGTATTATGTTTGGCTGAGAAATCTTCAACTGCCGCCACGACTCGCTGCAACGTTTCCGCCTTGTGGTCGGAGAGATATGCGACGACAGGCAGGACGGTGCACTCAGGATTGTAGAGATCGGGGTTGTTCTGATAGGACTCATGGGCACTATGATTCAAAACGTCCTGGTTTCGGTTCAGAGTGATCCACTTGGGGCTCCCTTCATAGGTGCCAGAAGTGACCCTTTTCACGGAGTCCGGAAGGGAGATGGCCGTCTGTACCCCCGGCACCTGCTGCAATGCCCAGCCGAGACGATCCATTTCGATCAGGGATTGGTACTGCATCCCCCCTTCGGGCGGGGTCTTGGTAATCACCGCAAACTGATCGCTGGAGAGGGAGTAGTTATCGGTGATGAATTTGTTGTCCTTGTTGTAACGTGAATTGGGGCGCAGTTCAGGCGCTCCGGGATCGAGATCCCCAACTTTCAGATTAAGGCTTATCACGAATCCGGCGCCAGTAAGAACAATGGCAAATATGATGACTCCAATAGCCCACTTTCTTTCGGTGAACCGGTCCAGAAAGCCCCACAGCCTGCCTACGCCTTTTCCCTTACTTTCTTCTTCATCTTCGGCGATGCTGCGCTTTGCAGCTGCCGAGCTGACACTTGTATAGGACAAAAGGACAGGCAGCAGGAGCAGGTTCGTTACGATGAGAATGGCAACTCCTATACTCGCGGTGAGTGCCAGGTCTTTGATGACCGGAATGTCAATAATCATGAGAACGGCGAAACCGACTGCATCGGCCAGCAGGGCTGTCAGTCCGGCCAGGAAAAGACGCCTGAAGGTATAGCGTGCGGCAACGAGCTTGTGCGTCCCCCTCCCGACGTCCTGCATGATGCCATTCATCTTCTGAACACCATGTGAGACGCCAATGGCGAAAACCAGGAAAGGTACCAGGATGGAATAGGGATCGAGTTCGTAGCCAAGGGTTGCTATGATGCCGAGCAACCAGTTTACGGCAATCAGTGAGCAGGCAATGACCAGCAGCGTACTTCGAATACATCTGGTATAGAGATAGATAATCAAAGCAGCGATGGCTGCCGCAATGGCGAAATAGGCCATAACCTGCTTGAGGCCGTCAAGGAGGTCGCCTACCAGTTTGGCAAAGCCGATATAGTGAATCTTGATGTTGCCTTTTTGATACTTGGCCCGGATATTCTCCAGATTGGCGGAGAGCTTGCCGTAGCTGAGCCGCTGGCCAGTGTCGGGGTCGGTGTCTAAGAGCGGCAGGGAGATCATGGTTGATTTGAAGTTATTGGCGACAATACTTCCCACGATTCCGGCACTGGCGATGTGCTGTCTTAGCTGAAGCGTGGTCTTTTCCGATCCGTCGTAATTGTCCGGCATCACCGGCCCACCGACGAAGCCTTCTTCTGTAACCTCGGTCCAGCGCACAGCCGGGGACCACAGGGATTTGACCCAGGCTCGATCCACGCCGTGTGTCAAGAGCAGGTCATCGTTTATCTGCCGCAATGCCTCTATGTATAGTGGGTCGAAGATGTCACCGTTGGTATTTTCAACAACGGCCCTTACGGAGTTTCCCAGACCTTTCAGCTCATTCTTGTTCTCAAGGTAGTTCTTTATATAGGGATGGCTTTGAGGCAGCATCTTCTCGAAGCTTGCGTTGAATTGAAGTTTCAGGGCCTGATAACCGAGGACCAGAGTGATCAGTATCGAGATCACAAGAACGATAAACCGGTTGTTGAACACCAACCGCTCCAGGAAATTCCCGGTCTTCTGATCGAAGTCTTCGATCCTTTTTACCACAGGCATTTGATCGATCTTATCCATTGCTGCACTCATCGCAGTTCTCCAATCTGTATTTCTTGATTTACTTTGCTGCCTGCATCCAGACGCCCCTCATGCCTACGAGCGCAAGGGTTCCCGTATCGGTTTCAGTAATCGCCGATGAGGGCAATCCCTGTTTGGGAGTCTCCTGCGAGAAGGTCGCGCCATTGTCTTGGCTCACCAGCAAAGTTCCCAGCAGGGTGACCAGAACGATACGGCCGTCTTTGGTTACCGTTCCGCCGGTGAGGGTAGTCGGGACACCCGTTTCGATCTTCAGCCAGCTTGTGCCGCCGTTCAAGCTCCGATAGGCGTTGCCGCGGAGGCCGAATGCAACGAGGACACCCGGCTTTCCGGTGATCCCGAAAAAGGTGCCGTTGTAATTACACTTGAGCGAGACGAATTTCTTCTGCTTGGGATCGAGTTTAAGCAGCAGGCCCTGCTCACCGGCAATGAAGAGCCCGTCCCCGATCCGGCGTATGGCATAAAGATGGAGACGTTTCGGGTTATCGGTACGCTCCAGCCACGGCTCCCATGTCACTCCGCCATCGTCGGTGCGAAAGATGAAGTTGAAGGCCCCCACGGCGTATCCGGTGCGGTCGTTGTCAAACCAGACGTCGAGAAAGGGCTTGTCGGGTCCTTGTTGTGCTAGATTGGCAATCTCTTGAGCAAACTGGCCGGCGCCGACGTCCTTGTATCTGGTGGACACTACCTGAAGAGCGGCGCGACCGTCCAACTGCTTGATCCAATTCAACCCGCCGTTGGAACTGTGCAGAATCACTCCGTCGTGCCCCACAGCCCAGCCCTGCTGCGGCGTTGGGAAGTTCACGGCCGTGAGATCCGATGACACCGGAACGCTCGCCTGCTTCCACGACTTCCCTTCATCGTCCGAGCAAAGGATATGCCCCCGTGCACCAACCGCGACCAGACGCTTCCCGGCGCGAGTTATACCGTTAAGCAGCGAACGGGAGGCAAGTGGAGTCATCGTCGAGGGAGTGTCAAGCACGTCTATGAAAAGAGCATTGGATTTAGCCTCTTTCGCTGACGTCACATCGAGATTCGTGCCCATCGAGCCATCCGCAAAGACAAGGGATGCGGACATTACCGCTACCATTCCAACCACTAATCTCCTACCTTGCTGAAACATTATCTAATCTCCTTGTGACGCTCGAAGTTAGCTCGGGATGCCTACAACTCGCCCCTGACCTTCCGACAGATCCAGGGGCGAGTGTGCTGTTTCAGCGAATCCCGCTTCCGGCAAGAGAATCAGGCGTTCTCTCTTTTGAAGAGAAAGGCTTTGTAAAGAACTTTACTCCTCCTTTTTCGGCGGCATAAAAGTTAAGTGTGTACGAGTTGGCAATAAGGTCGTAGAAACCATGGGTCAGCGCATACGGAGCCAGCTCATCGTAGCTGGGTGTCAAATAGGCAAAGCCGATGCGGTAGAGATTGCTGTTGCCGTCATACTGATCTGATGCAAGAGCATGCCATGAATCTTCGTCCAGATAGAAGACCCGCTTCTTGTAGATGTGGCGCTTGCCTGACTTCAGTGTCGCCTCGACTACCCAGACCCGATGCTGTTCCCACCGAACATAATCGGGATTTATGAATTTGGGTCCGAATGCCTTGTCCTTGGTGGACTCGTAGACGAGCTTGTAGCAGTTATAGGGGACAATTATCTCTTTTTTCCCAACAAGCTTGAAGTCATACCGATCCATCGCACCGTTGAAAAGAAATACGTCGTCGAAGGTATTTACGCCGGACATATTGAAATCGGGAGTGTCGTATGAGATATCAGGCGCAAGCTTCACGCGCCGCTGGCCGGGCAGGTACTGCCAGGCACTGCGTCCCTTGTTGGCGATGTCGAGCGGATCGATGGCGAGCAGCCCTTCTCCTGCACGGCGGGGCGGCCCCGTCATCATGGTTTTGAGCCAGTAGTAGACGCCGCTATTGTCGCCTTGAAACCAGTACGGATACTCGAACCAGTTGTCGGAAAGGTTCACCATAGTGGTTCTGCCTGCGGAGTTAGTATAGATCCCTTCCATCGTCAATTTAATTGCCTTGCCGTGGTAGCTCACCAGATGATTCCACATGGCCTCATTCCCGTTTTTCGGTATGGGAAAAGGATACGCATCATGAACTCCGACGAGGGAGAGCCCGTTATTTGTGGTTTTGGCGGAAAGAGCTGCCCTCTTGGTGTTTTCCAGGATGGTTTTCGGTAAGGCTGCCGAGCGGTGAGCTTTGTACACATTGAGACGGTAGCCGGGATGTTTCCTGATGAGCGCCTTAGTCCCTTCGGTCAGCTTGTCGCCATACTTCCCGACACTCTGGGCATCGATGGTGTAGATGGGTTTTTCGGCCGAAAACGGGTCGGGACGGATTGCACTCCCTTTTTTGTAACTGGGCGGCGGAGTTGTCAGCCCCCCAGTGTATGCTGGAATGGATCCGTCGGCGTTTCCGGCCTTCTCTGCGCCGATCTCAGTCAGTGTCGTTCCCAGTTTTTGGGCCTCTGCGGGAGTTAATGCCGCAAAAGAGTTGCCGGCAAGTGCAACAACCATGCTGGTGGTTATAAGTGTTCTACGAAACATGTTAGACATAATTGGTAACCTCCTATCCCTTAAAAAGTGGCTTTCAGCGTTAAAGTAACCATGTCACGGTCTTTGAGTAGCGCAAAGATGTCGCCGGACGAAGAGATCCCGCCGGTGGGATCAGTCCTGTAATTCCCGAAGAACCCTGAATAGTTGAGGGTTGCAGTGTACCTGGCCAGAATATCGAAGGAAAATCCGGCGCTGTACGATCCGTTTCCCTTCGAGCCTCCCGTTTGAACGGCAGAGACACCGAAAAGTCCCGATGCAATACTGAGCGGCATGGAGATGTCAACACCAGGAAAGACCTGGTACCACGTGGGCGTGAAATTCAACGCGCCGGACATGGCATCCTTGGTAACGTTATCGAGGCCGGAATATGCAGCATTTCCCTTAAAAACATCAGCTCCTTGAGAGACATGCAGCCACTGACTGTAGGTAAACTCGGTTAGACAGTCGGCTTTGTCGAACAGTGGCGTTCTGTTTATGGTATAGAGGAAATTTACAAGGGCATGGAAAGTGTCTCCTTTGGCACCCGCGGTATCCCCTCTGCCGGGAACGGGTGAACCCGGGATCCCAACCAGTGCCGGATTGCTGAGGAGAGGCATGTTGTGGCGAAGCGAGACTTCGGAGCCGACACTGACGCCAAGAATCTGCTTGGCAAAACTGATCCCGTACAAGTCGATGTTGTCCGCATAAGCAAACCGGTAGCTTGGCAGACTTGCCGGACCTGCCGACGCATCAATAAGGAGCTGTGGGAGCTTGTCGGAAAAATTCCGGTAGTATACGCCCAGGGTGCCACCCAGCCATTCCGGGCTCCACCGTGCAGACACGCCCCAGTCGCGGGCCTGATGAGGCTCTATATCCCCTGCATGCCCGAACCACACCGGCACCAGGCTACCCCCCGGCCCCAATGGAAGCTGGGAAATAAGCGATTCGCCTCCCCGCAGATACGGGTCGGCAAATCCGAAATAAGTGCCCGCTTCAGGGAAACGGCTTTCCTCCCACTGCATGAAGTACTGACCGGCGATCGATAACGTCGAGAGCGGTTGCACCTGAACGCTGACCTGATTCAGTGGACGGAAGATCTCCTTGAGCTCGACCCCTGGCTGAGCCAGAGCTTTCCCAAGGTCTATCGGGGATTGACCATAGGATATGCCATGAGCTCCGCCGAAGGGCAGCATGCTTTCCCCCCAATACACGGTGTGCCTTCCGACCCTCATATTCACCGGAATATCGCCAATCTCGAACCTTCCAAATGCAAACGCATCGAGAAGTTCACCACTGGGACCGGCGTAATACCGGTCGGCACGATTGCTCAGTCCGACTGAAGGTTGCCCGTTTGAAAGATGGTTCGATGTGGAAGGCGAATTGTTGTCGAGATGATCGTGGTACCGCTGGTCATACCATCCTGCCCCACTTAGACGGATGCCATACTTATCCTTGTACACAGCGTCTACCTCGGACAAAATGTCCAGGCGGTTCGATGCTATTCCGACATCAAAATTCCTGTCTCCATCATCATTATTCGGGCTTTTGAGAATTGCGTCATTTTGACCCTTTACCCGTTGCGAAAGTGTGTACCTGAGGGTGTTATCCCATCGAAGCTTAAAATCGTCGCTTTCGGTAGGTATCTCAAAGCCGCAGACCAGAGCGGGAAAAAAAATCAGCGGAAGCACAGCCACAAATACCGACAAGTAGGCCAACGGCAGCACCTTAGGTGCAGAATTGAGTAAAGCCATTTTATTGCTCATCATCTCCCCCCTTTACCTGCGTAATGTAAAACTTCCCCGCCACAGAATGCTTTAATGCTCCGAAATCCCACAACCGGATAGGTTCAAATCGGATCGCCCAGCCAATTCCAGGAGGGAATTGAAGAAATGGTCCACATGAGAACGCCATCCGCCGCGCCCCCGTAACACCCAAACCCAGTTCTAAAGAAGAAGTTCCACGAGTCCAAAAAACAGAAATAATTTACTTTTTTATCAAACTTATTTTTTCAACTTTTAAGTAAAATAACTGAGCAACAAAAAAGTGTCAAGTGATTTTTCTCAGCAATAAAACGTTTTTTTGCAAGTCTATATCTAGTTGATTTTATTGAATACGCCGTAGAGGTATACCGGAACGGGTGAACATGTCTCTATATGTTCGTAAAACTGTTTTTCTATAGTGCGGACAGGGTCATCATGTGTTCTGGGAAGTAAGCGCTTTCATTGGCTGAACGACCTGATTGGGTCTCCGGGCGAGGATTTTGAATGCGTGAAGTAAGGTTTTGTGTTTCCGTATAAGTATTTAAATATACGTTCAAACTTTCTAGTAATAAAACTTGAACAAGCCCTTGCATTTACTTATACTGAGGCAAAATTTGAGTCACGGGGAGCTGAAATGGCTACTGAGAAAATGCTGAAAAAACGAGCCGATAAAGTTGAACAGATCCTTTCGGTTGCCACCGAGGTCTTCAGTGAAAAGGGGTTTCACGGAGCCCTCACAGATGAGATTGCCGAACGAGCCGGAGTCCGAAAGTTAAGTCTCTATTACTATGTTGGAGACAAGGAAGCGTTGTACAAAGCCGTGTGGAAAAGGTTGGAAGAACAGTTTTCCCCTGCATTATTTTTTGCTTTCAACAAAGGTGAATCTGCAGAAGAAAATCTTGAAAGGATGATTCGTGGGGTAGCGGAAATAGCAGAGAATATTCCCGTTCACTCGATGGCTCTCCGGGAGCTGTTCGCGGGAGGCGAGAATTACCCGGAAAATCTGGTGAGAGATATTGAAATTTACTTCGATCGTTTTTCGTTGATTTGCAAGGAGCTTAAGGGTGACAAGGAGATGGATGTTCCGCCGGCAATCATTGCATGGATGGTGTATTCCTTTCTCGTCTATTGGGTTGTTACAATTCCACCCATGATGAAGTACGAAGGCTCCCAGATCGATGTCCTGAGAAACATTGGAATGGGCACAAATGAAAATATCATTCAGATGATGAAAAAGCTTGTGCTCAGAATGCTCAATTGCTCGACACAAGACTAATGCCCTGTCTTGCCGTCCCCAACATCAGTGCACGAAGAAGACTTGCACCTGATGGCGCTTACAAAACGCCCTAGCGCACAACTAAGAAGCCCCGGCATTTGCCTGGGCTTCTTAGTTAGAACATTATTACCTGCCCACCGTCAGGATATCCTCAGACAAATACCACTCCAGTTGCTAAAATTTGCAGGTTAGACTAATCCCTAACATGTGCGCATCCTGCTTGAATGAGCCGTATTTTATCTGTGAGTTATTGGCACTACTGTCGATGGTGCGCTTTTCGAAGTCTACATATGTATAGGCAACATCAACTGCAGCGATCGAGTTATGTACCCCGGATCCGACACTGAAGTAATGACGGTTAGAATCCGGGAGATCACTGCCTAATGTTGAATCCGGAACAGGATTTTCTTCGTAGGTATACCCGGCACGAAGATCGATTTTGTCGTTAACTGAATACTGACCTCCAAAATGATAGGACCACACATCCTTCCAATTTTTGATTACAGGCTGGCTAAGTACATTTGCATAGATAGGAGCGCTGCTCTGGTATTTTACATTAAGTTCCTTGTAGGAACTCCAACCCGTTCGCTCAGCATCGAATTCGAGAGTCAGTTTATCAACAGGCTTCCAGGCTACGCCTGCCATGAAATTATACGGCAGGGTGTAATCTGCCGAAAGTTTCGAACGTACAGTAGTTCCGTTTGCAGGAAAGATGGCATTATAGGGGGGCGGGAACGAAGATGAATTAGCAAGGCCCATAAAATTTGCATCACCTTCAAAGTTGAGCTTGATCTCGCTCCGGTATGAAGCGCCGAACGAAAGAAAGGATAGCGGCTTCCACAAAACGCCGGCGTTGTACCCATACCCTACCGCAGTAGCGTCCAGACCAAGCATCCCGAGATTGCCACCAAGCGCACCATTGTAAAGAAAACATTCCGTGGAAAACCGGGCATAGGTAATATCTGCACCCGCTGCAACTGCCAGATTGAGGTCATCAAACCGATACGCTAACGTTGGCTGAAAGTTGACGGGTTTAATGGATATTGATGCAGTTTCACGAAGGGCGCCGCCTTCGTCCCAACGCTTTACCAATGGGAAAAAAGAGTTGATGCCTAAGCCGAAGGAAAGAGGAATCGATTCCAGATAGTGGGTCAGATAAACAGTCGGCACTGCAACCAGGTCGCCGTTTGCTCTTTCACTCGCAACATCCGGGCTACTGACATTGGTCACGCCGTTGAACTGAGTCTGCGGCAGTAACACTGTTGCATAACCTATCTGAACCTGCTTCCCTTTCAAATATGCGATACCAGCCGGATTATAGGCCAGAGCAGATGGATCGTCGGCCTGCGCTGCAAAAGCATTACCCATGGCCTGTGCCTTGGCGCCCTGCTCAGTAATCTTGTTGCCAGAAGCATGCGAAACACTGCTAGTCATTGCAACCATTGCTATCCCGACCAATGCACCGATCAAGTTTATTTTCATTGAGCACCTTCCTAATTTGATAGCAGCATTGCACTATTCAATCGATTGCTCTCCGAGAGCAGTCCGGTAGCGGAAATTTCCCGAATAAACGGCAAAAGGCATTGAATTTCTGCTAGTTAGTTGATTTATGAGGGGTTTTAAACTGGTGACAAGGAGATGGATGTCCGCCGGCAGTCATTGCGTGGAGAGTGAATGCCTTCATTTTTTCTATTGGTTGTCACAATTCCGCCCATGATAAACTTCGAAAAAGCCCCGGCATTTACCGGGGCTTTTTCGGTTCTGGCTTCTCTCGTATGTGTCACTTCAACGGTCTCAGTGATATAAGAGCCAATTAAAATAACCGACAATTACAAAGCTTGAATCTTTTCTGTCAATACCGGCAGGAATTCGACGATATTGGCTACGATACCAACGTTGGCCACTTGAAAAATCGGAGCATTCGGGTTCTTGTTTATGGCAACAATATAGCCGCCTTTGATGCCTCCCACGTGCTGAAAAGAACCACTGATACCGCATGCCATGTATACTTTGGGTTTGACCGTGCAACCGGAAGTCCCAACCTGACGGGAAGCATCAAGCCATTTTGCGTCAACAATAGGACGTGAGCACGACACTTCGGCTCCTTTGCCGATAGCTTCTTTCAGATCCATTGCAAGCTGGATGTTGTCCTGGTCTTCTATCCCTCTGCCAATGGAAATGAGGATGTCGGCTTTGGTAATATCCACTTCACCCGCTTCAGGGGTCTGAACTTCGATGAATTTTCGTTTGACTGAGAGATCGCCGATATCGGCTGATCTGTCGGTAACCACGCCATTGGCACTTCTGGTTTCATCGGGAGCAAAGGTTCCGGGCCGCACTGCAATCACGGAACCAGCAGAGATATCCACGTTGACATGAGTGGATACTTCCCCCCCCAGTTCCTGACGGATCACTTTCAGACAACTCCCATCGACGCCATCGATACCAACTATGTCAGCCACAAAAGAGCCGCCCAGCTTGATTGAAAGGCCGGGAGCGCAATCCATCGAGAATGTGGAGTGGGCGAAAAGAACTACGGACCCTTTAGGGATGATATTGACAAGAGCTTTTCGCACAACCTCCGCGTTCGGATAGCCAAGTGCTGCATTATCGACTTTGATGACGTTGCCGAAAATCGCTGCGGCGGAAGCTGCGACGGCATCGACGCCGGAACCAGCTACGATAGCGGTTGCAGGAGAGCTTGAGATAGCTTTTGCTGCATTTGCCAGTTCCATGGCTGCATCGTCCAGGACTCCGTTGCTATGGGTCAAATAAACAAATACCTGTGCCATTATGATAGCCCTCCGTTTGTCTTAAGGATTTCGATTAGTTTGTCGGCGATTTCTTCAGCGCTTCCTGCAAGCATTTCTGCGCCTTCACCTTTGACGGGAACGAAATAATCCACTTTCTTTACCGCTGCGCCAGGAGCACCGACAGAAGAGACATCGATACCGAGATCAGCGGCACCTAGTTCCGGAATTTCCACACTGGCTACCTTACGGATACCGCGAACGCCGACGTATCGAGGTTCATTAATGCCGGTCTGGATCGAAAGAACGCATGGGAGAAAGATTTCATTTATTTCTCTCTTACCCCCCTCGATTTCACGGCCGATGGTAAGTTTGCCGTCACCCAGCTCGAGCTTATTGACCAGTGATGCATAGGGAAGATCGAGCAGCGCGGCAAGCATGCCTCCTACGGCTCCAGCACCTTCATCGGCCTGAGCACCTGTGAGAATAAGGTCGTACTTGCCTCTTTCCACGGCACCTTTAAGAATCGTGGCAATCCCTTTGCAGTCGGACCCGACAAAGGCATCATCATTCAACAGAAGACCATTTTCCGCACCCATCGCCATTTCACGGCGAAGGATCTCATCAGCAGCGGAATCATCAGCCGTAACAACAGTCACGGAACCTCCGACCTTTTCCACAATCTGGAGGGCTTCTTCCACTGCATAGTTGTCCCACTCGTTTACCGAATAAACCAGATCATCCCGTTCGATATCGTTCCCAGCGCTGTTCATCACGAATTCGTTTTCAGCAGTGTCGGGAACCCTTTTAACGCACACTAGAATTTCCATAATATCCTCCCAATGAGATTGTTTTTTTCGATCAAAGATGCCGGCTGATAAGTTCGGTCAGTTCGATAGCCTCAAGCTGACCGTCAAGGCCGGCAACCTTGATGGCATCTTCCATGTTCACCATGCAGAAAGGACAGGCACAGACGATGACGTTGGCGCCGGCTTCGGCGGCCATTTTCACCCGGATAACCGCCATCCTCTCCTTTTCGTGGGGTTCGTAGAACAACATGAGGCCGCCGCCACTGCAGCACAATGAACGATCAAGGTTTTTCGGCATTTCCACGGTCTTTATTCCGGGAATTGCCTTGATCGCGTCACGTGGGTCTTCATATACGTCATTGTGCCGCCCGAGATAGCACGGATCGTGGTAGGTATAGACCTTGGATGAGTCTTCAGCCGGTTTAAGCCTGATTTGCCCGGACCTGATATTTTTTGCGATGACCTGGCTAATGTGTTCAACAGGCAGATCAAGCTCGCAGTAATCGTTCTTCAGGGCATTGTAGGCATGGGGGTCCGAGGTAACGATCCGTTTCGCTCCTGACTCCCTGATTATCTCGACGTTATGCTGCTTCAGATCCTGGTACAACATCTCCTCACCGAAACGGAGGACTTCGTTACCGCTGTCCTTCTCATCCTTGCCTATGACAAAGAAATCTTCGCCGCAGGCATCCAGAATCTTTGCGCTGCATTTTGCGATATTCACCATTCGATCATCGTATGAGGTGATACTGTCGACAAAGTAGAGGACCTCCCCCGAATCACCGTTTTCCATCATTTTGACTTCACGGTCTCCGAAGAACTCCTCGTCACGCGCCCAATCAGCACGTTTCTTTTCTACCTTGCCCCAGGGGTTGCCGCGTTTGCCTATGGCCTGGAGAGGTTTCTGCAGGGTCTGCGGCACCTCGCCGTCATCGACGAGCCCCCGTCTCAGGTCGACAATCTTGTCGATATATTCGATGCCGATGGGACACTCCTGTTCGCAGGCGCCGCAAGTGGTGCAGGACCAGATCTCATCGGCTTCATAGATGGTTCCGACCAGAGGTTCCTGGTTGTCCGGTGAAGGTTTGCAAATCGGGTAGTTCTTGAACATCAGATCCCTGGCCTTGATGGTGATGAAGCGGGGCGAGAGGGGACGGCCGACGAGGTTTGCAGGGCACTGGTCGGAGCATCTGCCGCAATCGGCACAGGAATAGAAATCCAGCATGTGCTTCCAGGTGAAGTCTTCGACTTTCTTGACCCCCAGCGATTCGAGCTGATCGAGACCTTCTGGGGTAATGCCATATTCAACCGGCTTGATGTTGCCACGTGTCACCCTCATGAAGAGAACGTTGAAGAACGAGGTGATCACATGGAAATGCTTGCCCATGGGTAGGAAGTTAAGAAAAAAGAAGAACAGGGTCTCATGGGCGTAATATGAGGCTATGTGTAGAAACTGGAGTGTCCCGCTAGGAGTCGACGCAAATGCTTTTGAAAAAATCCAGGCAAGGGTGAGGGGTGCCAGGAAACCCTTATGGCCGGCAGAGACCAGAACCCCTTCGAAAAGACTCTCGGTGAGCATGAGCCCCATGATGATGGCAAGGACGAAGACCGCCTCCGCCGTATGATCGTGACCGTATTTCTCGGGAACAGCGTAACGCGCAGGCTTGACGATGCCGCGACGTATGGCGGCAATGGCGCAGGCGATAAAAACGGCGGTAGCCGTGTAGTCCTTGAGCACATTGTAGATCGCTCCGATCGGCTGGTCCGGGGCAAATCCGGGAAGAGCGAAATCCGGGAATATGCCGACAACCGTCAGGGAGCAGGTCCGAATGGCCAGTATCAGAAAGCCGAAGAAGATGACGATGTGCAAAAGACCCGCGACCATGTAGCGGGGCTGCCGGACCTGTCCAAGCCAGATGGCTGCGATGTTCTTGACCCGGGCAGGCATGTCGCTGAAACGACTGTTGTCCGGTTTGGCCTTGAGCAGAGGAGCAACCCTTTTCCACATGACATAGGCAAAGATTCCCAGACCCACGACCATGTACAATAGCGAGAGGAGTGCTCCCGGAACGAGTCCGAAAAATTGGTAATGAGCCGGTGAAACAAGAAGTTCGATGTTTTCCATATGCCTGACTCCCTGTCAGCGTTTTATCCGTTAAAGGAATCCTCGGAAATCTCCACGCACGCACCATTTGTCGCCTTAATGGCTTCCATTTTCCCCATGGTCACCGGGAGAACCGAGGATGTGAAAAATTCGAGGCTCTTGATAATGCCGTCATAGAAGGGAATGTCCTTACTCTTGGCGCTGCCCTGCTTTGCTGCTGCAACAGTCGCCCGCCAGAGAAGCAGCCACGCCATGATGGCATCGCCGGTCACTTCGAGAAACGGATAGGCATGGGCAAAGGCGGTGAGCACCTTGTCGCTTGAAGCTGTCTTACCAAGGTGCTGAGCAGTTTCGCCCAGCTTTTCCAAAGCAACTCCCACCTTTTCCGTATATGGGGCAAGGACGTCATGTTCCTTTGCCGCCCTGATGGTTTTTTTCATTTCTCCCATAAGGTCCATGACCACTGCGCCTTTGTTCATTCCAAGCTTCCGACCGAGCAGATCCATCGCCTGGATACCGTTGGTGCCTTCATAGATCATGGTAATACGGCAGTCTCGCATCAATTGGGCAACCGGATATTCCTCGATGAACCCGTATCCACCGTAGACCTGGATGGCATGGTTGCATACCTCGAAAGCCTTGTCGGTCACATAACCCTTGGCAACCGGCGTCAGGATCTCGATCAGCCCCTGGTATTTGTCACGTACGGCCTGATCCTCGGATGTTGCAATCATGTCGTTGCAGTAACCAATGAAATAGAGGAGTGTCCGCATTGCTTCCACATAACTTTTCATGGTAAGAAGCTGGCGGCGCACATCCGGATGCTGGATAATGGGGACTCCGCCCTCGTTGGGTTTCAGGAGGTTGGCGCCCTGAATCCGTTCCTTGGCGTAATTCACGGCGTACTGGTAGGCCGTTGTGGCACAGGCATAACCCTGCATCCCCACCAGAAGTCTGGCCTCGTTCATCATGACGAACATTGCCTTCATGCCTTTGTTTTCTTCGCCAAGAAGAGTTCCGATGCACTGGCCGCTTCCACCCAGAGTCAACGAGCAGGTCGCGTTGCCGTGGATGCCCATTTTATGTTCGATGCCGGTACAGATCACATCGTTGAAAGCACCTATGCTTCCATCAGCATTAACCCTGTATTTGGGAACAAGAAACAAGGAGATGCCCTTGGTGCCGGCCGGCGCGCCTTCAATGCGGGCAAGAACCGGATGGATAATGTTCTCGACGAGTTCGTGGTCACCGCCGGAGATGAATATTTTTGATCCGGTGATGGAATATGTCCCGTCAGCGTTCTTCCTGGCCGTTGTCTCCAAGGCACCGACGTCAGATCCTGCGCCTGCTTCCGTGAGGAGCATGGTGCCGGTCCATTTTCCGGTGTAGAGGTTTTTAAGATAGGTATTTTTCTGTTCAGGGGTCCCGAATTCTTCCACCAGCTTACCCGCTCCATGGGTCAGGGCGGGATACATCATAAAGGGGAAGTTGGCTCCGTTGAAATATTCGCTGGCAGCGGAGGAAACCGACTTTGGCATACCTTGTCCGCCCCATTCCGGATCTTCGTTCATGCCAAGCCATTCGCCATCATTGAACAGCTGATACAGCTTATGAAACGATTCCGGAATAATTACCTTCCCCGCTTCGAATTTGCATCCCTGATCATCGCCTTCTTTCCAGGTCGGTATCATTTCTTTGACGGCGAAATTCCTGGCTTCGGATACGACCATATCGACTGTTTTCCTGTTGAATTCCGAAAACCTTTCATGCCGACTCAATTCTTCGACGTTTAACACTTCATGAAGAACAAAATCGATATCTCTTCTGTCTGCGATGAGCTGTGCCATTTTTTCACTCTCCTTGTCTGAGTAGCCTTCCAGGTGATCACTGTTCCTGATTGGGACTTGCGCCAGTTATATTCTTTCAAAAATACCCGCAGCGCCCATGCCGAGACCGATACACATGGAAACCATGCCGTATTTGGTGCCGCGTTTCCCCATCTCGGAGAGCAGAGTGGCGGTCAGCTTGGCTCCAGTACAGCCGAGAGGATGCCCAAGGGCGATGCCGCCGCCGTTGACATTGATGATTTCATGATTCAACCGCAACTCCTTGACGATCGCCAGCGACTGGGCGGCAAATGCTTCGTTCAGCTCGATCAGGCCGATATCTCCCTGTTTCAACCCGGCCCGGGCGAGAGCGGCCGGTATCGCCTCGATGGGTCCGATTCCCATGACTTCCGGTGCGACCCCGCGAACCGCGAATGCCACGAAACGGGCGGCAGGATCTTTTCCGAGCTTCTTGACGAATGCCTCGGAGGCCACCAGGACCGCGGCGGCACCGTCTGTCATCTGCGATGTGTTGCCGGCCGTGACCGTCCCATTCAACTTGAAGACGGGACGCAATGTACCGAGCGAAGCGGCGGTCGTCTCTCCGCGCACGCCATCGTCAATTGACACCATTTCTTTCGTTTTCTTCAGCTTGCTACCGGTGAGCTTTGCAAGCTCCACCTCCACCGGGATGATTTCATCGACAAACCGGCCTGCGGCAATCGCCGCCGCTGCCTTCTGGTGGCTGTCGGCAGCGAAGATATCCATCTCCTCGCGGGTGATCCCGTATTTCTCCGCCACCACTTCCGCCGTCATCCCCATTCCCATGAACGATTCCGGCCAGGTGTTCACCAGGTGAGGGTTAGGTGTCACCTTGTTGCCGCCCAGCGGCACGTAGGTCATCGATTCCGTACCGCCGGCGATGATGCAATCGGCCAGTCCCGCCTGAACCCGCTCGGCAGCCAAAGCAATTGCCTGCAAGCCTGACGAACAGAGGCGGTTTACGGTCATACCGGGAACGGTGACCGGCAGGCCGGCCCTCATTGCCGCCACGCGGGCCACGTCCCACCCCTGCTCTGCCTCGGGAAACGCGCAGCCGAGAATGACATCTTCTACCAGCACCGGGTCGATGCCGGTTCTTTCAACGAGACCCGCTATGGCAGCAGCGGCAAGATCGTCGGGACGCATCCCGCTGAATTTGCCCTTTCCTGCCCGGCATCCCGCCGTTCTGTATGCGGCTACTATGTATGCGGTGTTCATTATGATATCCTCCAGTTCCAATTTGATTATCCGATTGGGGTCAGTCGTCCTTAGCATCAAACCCCTCTAAACCTCCCCTTGTCAGGGGAGGCTCAAAGGCTTCCCCCCTGACAAGGGGGGATCGAGGGGGATTGGTTTTAACTGTTCCAACCTTTTAGTTCCTCAGCGGCTTGCCGGTCGCAAGCATATGTTCGATCCGCTCCAGGGTTTTCGGCCTGCCACACAGGCTCAGGAACGCCTCACGCTCAAGTTCCAGCAGGTAATGCTCGCTGATGAGGGTGCCGGTCGGCACATCGCCGCCGGTAATGACGTCAGCAATTACGTTCCCCATCTCCGCCTCGTATTCGGTGGCAAATCCACCGGCCATCATGTTCCAGACCTGGCTCTTGAGGGCGGAGGCGACGCTGCGCCCCGGCGCCTTCAGGTTCTCCAGGGAACGCCCGGGACGGTAAGTGGGCGCAAGGGCCAGCACCTTCCGTTTGGCATCGGCAATGAGGCTGTCTATATCCATCGTTATGGAATCGCCCTGACGAAGCATCCCCATATCGGCAAGCTCGGCTGCCGAACCGGAAACCTTTGCGGTGACGATGTTCTGATACAATTTTCCGATGGCAGGTGTGACATCCCCGCGATACGGCTCGGCCATGGCAATCGCCCGCAGCGCCATCTCCTTGGTGCCGCCGCCTGCGGGTAATAGGCCGACTCCTATCTCGACCAGGCCCATGTATGTCTCGGCATGGGCATTGATGGCGTCCGCCTGCAAGGCCACTTCACACCCGCCGCCCAGCGTCATATTGAAAGGAGCGGCGACGACCGGGATATGGGAGTATTTGACCCCCATGAGGGCTGAATGGAAGGTGCGGATGAGCCTTTCGATGCTGTCGAAATCACCTGCCTTTATGGCAGCAGCGATCATGGAAAGATTCGCGCCAGCGGAGAAAACCTTCCCCTGATTGCCGATAACGAGTCCGACCCCTTCCTGTTCGGCCCGCGAAACCGCCGTGCCGATCATGGCAAGGGTGCCGTCGTCAATGGCGTTCATCTTGGAGTGGAATTCCAGCCCGAAGACGCCGTCCCCAAGATCGTAGAGGGAGGCGTCGTTGTTACTTTCCACGATCTTCCCACCCCTCTTCAGGATATCGAGGCTGATCTGTGTCGGCGGCACGGTAAGCTCGGCGTATGCCCCTTTTCCCAGATTCCAGACGTATTTCCGGTCCCCTTCATATTTATAGAAAGACTCTATCTTCCGCAGCGCGTCGGGAACGGCCACCCCGTCGGCCTCGGCCCGGGCGATAAAGCTTTTCACCCCAATTGCGTCGAGCATCTCGAAGGGGCCGAGCTCCCAGCTGAAACCCCACTTCAGGGCGTTGTCGACGTTGACGATGTCGTCGGCGATTTCCGACATTCTTCTCACGGTGTAGATCAGGATGTCGCGCAGGTTGCGCCAGGCGAAAGCGGCTGCGGTGTCATCACCGTTGATGACACCTTGCAGCCGCTTCGCCGGGTCCCCGCTCTTGGCGGAGGCTATCGAGGCGAACTTGGGATTGGCGGCTGGTTTGTACTCGCCGCTCACGAAGTCGAAATAGGAAATCCCACTCTTCTCCTTTTTGAAGAAGCCCTTCTTTACCTTGTTACCCAGCAGTCCCTTGGCAACCATCTCCTGGAGGAATTCCGGAATACGAAAGGTCTCCCGCTGTTCGTCGTCCGGCAGCAGTTCATAGGTGTTCTTGCCGACATGAACCAGCGTATCGTTTCCAACGAGATCGCAGGTGCGGAAGATGGCGCTGCTCGCCCGGGCGGTCGCCGGACCGCCTACGGCATCAACCTCCTCCACCGTCATTCCCAAGTCGGTCATGTGTCGCATGGCGTTGAACATGGCGAAAACGCCGATCCGGTTGCCGATGAAATTCGGTGTATCCTTCCCGAAAACGATCCCTTTGCCGAGCCGACGGCGGCAGAATTCAGCCATGTAGGTCAAGACCGCGGGATCGGTCGCGGCACAGGGAACCAGTTCAAGCAGGCGCATGTAGCGCGGCGGATTGAAGAAATGGGTTACCAGGAAGTTCCTGCGCACCGCTGCCGGCAGCAGTTCCGCCATCGCATTCACCGACAGTCCGCTGGTGTTGGTGGACAGGATCGCGTCCTCGGCAAGATTCGGCACCACCTTTTCCGTGAGCAGGCTCTTCTTGATGTCCATGTTTTCCACCACCACCTCGATCACCCAGTCACACTCCTTCAGCAGCGCGATATCGTCCTCGAAGTTGCCGACCCTGATCTGGCCGCTATAGTCCTTGTGATAAAAACCCCGGCCTTTGATCGCACCCTGCAAGCCCTTGGCGGCAAAGCGGTTCCTGACCGCCTTGTCTTGAAGAGAAAGTCCCTTTCCCTTCTCTTCCTGGTCAGGCTCCCGGGGTACCATATCAAGCAGCACGACTTCGAGGCCGGCATTAGCCAGATGCCCGGCTATCGTCGCCCCCATTACCCCCGCTCCCAGAACAGCAACCTTCTTGATCTGTCTCATAACTCCTCCGTGTCCTGTATTTCCTTCTTCAACGTTTCACCTACAGTAAGCCGCTTTTTCATTCAGCCCAATCTAGGATATTTCTCACTATCTCCGGCACCGGAACCACTGTCTTCCAGATATTGTCGCAACAAACCATGGTGGTGCGGGCAACTGCATAAGTTTTCCGGTCGCCATCGCTCAGGCGGTATTCAAGATCGAAACTGGCATTCCCTATTCTGGAAGCATGGGTCTCGATCATCAGTTTCTCACCGAACAGTATAGGTACTGCGTAATCGCATTCGGCATGGGCTACCACTATATGAATTTGGCTGTCGGCCAGCTCCTTCAGCACATCCTTTAGAAGCTTGATGCGTGCGGTTTCACAATAATTGAAATAAAGCACACTGTTCACATGCCCATAGAGATCGAAATCGGAAAATCTAACTTCAATTTCTGTGCGAAAGGTTTGAGCCATCGATACTCCTTAAAGCAGACTCTTTTTCGGTGGCTGCATTTTTCTTCTAAGGCATATATCTTCTGTATTACGGTAGCAGCTAATGTCCTAATGCCTCCGCTGTCACCTCGGCAATATCCTTCACCCTTACCCGGTCTGCCATCCCCAGGTCCTTAAGGCCGTCATCCATCATGGTCATGCAGTAGGGGCAGCTCACACAGAGCGTGTCCGGCTCCTGCCGGATCGCCTCCTTCACCCGTTCCAGATTGATCCTGGAGCCGGTCTGCTCCTCCATCCACATACGGCCGCCGCCGGCACCGCAGCAGAAACCGTTTTCACGATTGCGGCCTAACTCGCCCGGCTGACCGCCGCTTACCATGGTCAGAACTGCACGGGGAGCATCATAGGTGTCGTTGTGGCGGCCGAGATAGCAGGAGTCGTGAAAGACGACCCTCCCCTGATTCAAATTTTTGGAAGGTTTCAGCCTGCCGCTCTTCAGCAACTCGGCAATCAGTTCGGAATGGTGGATCACCTCGATCTCCAGCCCGTACTGTCGGTAGTCGTTCTTCAGGGTACTGAAACAGTGGGGACACTGGGTGACGATCCTGGTCACTTGTCTCTCCTTAAGCAGTGCAACGTTCTCCCTGGCCATCCGGTCAAATACGTACTCGTTCCCCAGGCGCCGGACACTGTCACCGCAGCAGAGTTCATCCTTGCCTAGAATTCCCCAGGAGACGCCAGCACAGTCCAAAATCGTAGCCAGGGCGACCGTCACCTGCTTGTTGCGGCTGTCAAAGGCGCCGGCGCAGCCGACGAAGAAAAGGTACTCCGTCTCTCCGGGCTTGAAAGTGCGGTCGCCGAGAAGAGTGCTCCATTTGGTCCTCTCCGACGGTGCAATACCCCAGGGGTTCGAGCGCTGCTCCATGTTCTCAAACAGGCTTAGCAATTCTTCCGGAAACTGCACCTTTTCTTGAACCAGGTGACGGCGCAGCTTGACGATCTTCGGCATCTGCTCGATCAGCACCGGGCAGACCGAGGTACAGGCGCCACAGGTTGTGCATGACCAGATCGCCTCCTCGGAGATAGTTCCGTCTGTCGCTCGCCCGATCAACGGCATATCCCCCTTGTAACTGACACTCAGGATGGGACCATTCCTGAGCAGATTGAGTTTGATATCGTGGACTATGCGGCGGGGATTCAGCGGCTTGCCGGTATTGTGGGCCGGGCAGAGATCCTGGCAGCGGCCGCATTCGGTGCAGGTCAGCGAATCAAGCAAATCCTTCCAGCTGAATTGATCAACGCTGCTGACACCATAGCGGGCGCCCTTGGTGAATGCTTCCTTCGGCTGGGTATTGGGCTTCTCCAGACTCCGGAAATAGCAGTTGGGGATGGCGGTGAGAATGTGCATATGCTTGCTGCGGGGAAGGAAATTCATGAAGGCCAGCAACACCAGGGCATGAACCCACCAGGCGACTTTGGCCAACCCCTGAAGAGTGTCTACCGGGAGCCCATATATCAGACCGGCAATTGCCGCTGAAACCGGTCGCCACTGATCTGTCTGTCCCAAGGCCATGTGGGCACCATTCAGCAGGAAAAAGGCGATCATCAGGGTGGCGATCATCCCGAGGATGAGCAGTGCCTCTCCGCTGGCTGGCTTTGCATAGTCATTCTTCAGATATTCGGGAGGGAAGAAGATCCGGCGAGCGAAGGCGAACACTACCGATATGAGGGCGACCAGCGACACGATATCAAACAGTGCTGTCAGGACATGGTACGGCGTAGCAGGCAATACGGCCGCAAGGGTGGCACCGGGAATCAGTCCTTCCAGCAGGAACTCGCCATTGGCAAGGAGCAGGACAAGGAATGCCCAGAAGAGGACTAAATGGTTAACACCGTAAGGCCTTTTCAGCACCCGTTTCTGGGCAAAGGCGTAGATGAACATGCCGAGCAGGCGCGTCCATGGGCTGTCGAAGCGGTTCTCAGGGGCGCCGATGGCTATCAGCTGCAGGCGCTGATAGCAGCTGAAGATAAACGAAATCGCGGATACGGCGAATATGACGATGAACGCTGTTTGCTGGAACACCATGACTACCTCGTTGCGAATTGCAAGTATGTATAGATCAAGCGACATTTCTCTGCCGGTCGATGTCGAGCCCCTTTAGATTACGTACCCGGCGAATAAGCGACGGTACGACCTGGAAAAGGTCTCCGACGATACCGTAGGTGGCAACCTGAAATATCGGTGCTTCCGGATCGCGGTTGATGGCGATGATGACATCCGAGTCCTGCATCCCCACCATGTGCTGGATCGCTCCGGAGATGCCACAGGCGATATAGATCTTGGGGCGGACAGTCTTGCCGGTCTGGCCCACCTGGCGGCTGTGAGATATCCAGCCGGCATCCACGGCACTTCTCGAGGCCCCTACCACTCCGCCCAGTTCGTCGGCCAACTCCTGCAACAGTGAGAAGTTTTCCTTGTTCATCAGGCCCCGTCCGCCGGAAACGATGACTTCGGCGGCAGCCACATCAACCTGGTCCTTGCCATCGCGATCACTCAAGACCTCCAGCACTTTGACGAGGATATTCTCTTCCAGCGGAGCGAAGCTGTCGCGGATGATCTCGCCTTTACGGCCAGGCTGGAATTCCGGCATCTGCATGACGTGGGGCCTTACAGTTGCCATCTGCGGGCGGAACTTGTCGCACATGATGGTGGCCATTATGTTGCCGCCGAATGCGGGGCGGGTCTGCATGAGGTTTCGCTTGTCGTCAATCCCCAGGCCGGTACAGTCAGCGGTTAGGCCAGTCCCGACGACGGTTGCCACTGCTCCGGCCAGGTCACGACCCTGGGCGGTGGCTCCCATAAGGATAATTTCCGGCCTGTACTTTTCTATCAGGTGACAAATGGCTTCGGTGTAGGACTGGGTCCGGTAGTGCCGGTAAACTGGCGCATCGAGGATGATCGCTTGATCGGCGCCATGCTCGAATGCTTCGTTGCAGATGTGCTCGATCCCCTGGCCGAGGATGACTGCGCTCAACTCTGCGCCGAGGCTTCTGGCCAGTCCGGCTCCGGCCCCGAGAAGTTCCCAGGAGACCTTGGCGACAATACCTTCGAACTGTTCGATGACGACCCAGACGCCTTGGTAGCTTGCCAGCAGCTGCTGCAGCTTTTGCGTCTCTTCGTCCGGCTCTTCTTCGACAGCCCCCCCCGACTGGCGGGCCAGTTCGTCAAGTATCTGCTGCTCCTCGGGGGTAAAGAAGATCTCAAGCGCCTGCGCCGGGCAGACCTTGATGCACTTCAGGCAGCCGATGCATTTGGCGGCTTCGACCACCGGCTCACCGCTGTCAGTCATGTCGATGCAGTTGACCGGGCAGGAGCTCTGGCAACGGGCGCCGCAGGCGATGCATTTACCCTCGAGAAGCTTTGCTTTGCCGCGAGGTTTTTTGATTGGATTCTTCATTCCTGCCATTTGTTAACCTCTTGTTAGTGAAAAGTGCACGTGACTAACAAAACCCTTGCCTTACTCACAGGGCCAACAGTTCCTTTGCCAATAGTTTCTCCAGAAGCAACCCTGCGGTTCCATCCGGATCACCCAAACCATCGCCGATAATCTCCCCCTGATCGCGCTGGGGGGAGAATATCTTACTGACCCAGGTTGGCGATCCCTTCAGACCAACGGTTTCCACGTCTAGTTTGAGGATCGAGTTATCCCAGACCTTGATCTCCTTATCTTCTGCGGCAAGACGCATTGCAACCACCGGATACCGGGGTCGGTTCAGCTCCCGCACCACGGTGATCATAACCGGCAGGGGCGCTTCTACGATCTCATGACGCCCCTCAAGCTTCCGTCGTACTTTTATCCTTTTGCGTACCAGGTCGACTGATTCGATCCGATCCACCAGGGTTAACTGGCTGAAGCCGAGCCGCGACGCGATACCGGGGCCGACCTGGGCGGTATCGCCATCAATGGTCTGTTTGCCGCAGAAGACGATACCGACCTCTTCCTTCTGTGCCAGGCGCTCGATGGCAGCAGAAAGAACCTTGCTGGTAGCCAAGGTATCTGCTCCCCCGAAGCATCGGTCGGAGAGTAAGATCGCCTCGTCGACGCCGAGAGCACAGGCCTTGCGCAGGGTCGACACGGTGTTTGGCGGCCCCATGGAGAGGGCTACGGTACGCACCCTGTAGCGGTCCTTCAAACGCAGGCTCTCTTCTAAGGCATGGGCGTCATATGGGTTGATGATGAACGGAATCCCGTCCCGGATCAGGGTATTGGTGACCGGGTCGATCTTGACCTGGGTCGTATCTGGGACCTGTTTGATACATGATATGACAAGCATGTACGTTGCTCCCTAATCTGCTGGTATCGTCTCTAGGTAGTCGGGGGACGTCTCCCCCGACGATGAAAGGTGCACACATGGCAGAATGCGCCCCTTACTCTGCCGGCATTTGCCCGTCGGCACCGTGCTTCAGCGCTGCTCCTGCAGATTAAGGAGTTGGGGGATATAGCTGCGCATTGCCTCACGCATCAGTTTGGTAATGGTGGTTCGATCACGCCTGGTCAATTCGTCCAGATACGCTTTCTCCTCATCGCTCACCCTGATGGAGACCACATTGTATTTGGGCTCTTCCTTGTATTTTCCCATGAATCTTTACCCATTCCTGCAACTGCTACGGCCGGTACACCCGCATCAGCGCCTGGGCCATGTCGGCCGGGCTCTGGGCAACGGCAATGCCGCATTCCTCCAGCACGGCAACCTTCTCCGCCGCGGTCCCTTTGCCGCCGGAGATGATCGCTCCCGCATGCCCCATCCTTTTCCCCGGGGGGGCAGTGACCCCGGCGATGTAGGCGGCAACGGGCTTGGTCATGTTCTCTTTGACGAACCGGGCGGCTTCTTCTTCGGCGTTGCCGCCGATCTCGCCGATCATGATGACCGCCTCGGTGTCAGGGTCTTCTTCGAACATCTGCAGACAGTCCAGGTGGCTGGTGCCGTTGACCGGGTCGCCCCCGATGCCGACGCAGGTGGACTGCCCCATTCCCACATTGGTGAGCTGCCAGACCGCTTCGTAGGTGAGGGTACCGCTTCGGGAGACGACCCCGACCTTGCCCGGTTTGTGGATGTACCCCGGCATGATGCCGATCTTGCACTGACCGGGTGTGATGACCCCAGGGCAGTTGGGGCCGACGAGCCGGGTCTTTTTACCCGTCATGTACTGCTTGACCTTGACCATGTCGAGGACGGGAATCCCTTCGGTGATGCAGATGACGAGGTCGAGGCCGGCGTCGACTGCTTCCATGATGGAGTCGGCGGCAAATGGGGGGGGGACGTAGATGACGCTTGCCTGCGCGCCGGTGTGATGGACGGCTTCGCTTACGGTGTTGTAGACGGTGAAGCCGTCGATAGTGGTCCCACCTTTGCCGGGGGTGACCCCGCCGACCATTTGCGTGCCGTATTCCCTCGCTCCCTGGGCATGGAAGAGGCCGGTGGCCCCGAGCCCCTGGGTGATGACTTTCGTGTTCTTGTCGATGAGTATGCTCACTGTTCCACCCCCTTGACGGCTGCGACGATCTTCCGGGCGGCATCGGCCATGCCGTCGGCGGCCACGATGTTGAGGCCGCTCTCCGCAAGCATCTTCTTGCCGAGCTCCACGTTGGTCCCCTCGAGCCGGACCACGAGGGGGACGTTCAGGGAGACCTGCTTGGCCGCCTCGATGACGCCGGTGGCGATGACGTCGCACTTCATGATGCCGCCGAAGATGTTGACGAGGATCCCTTTGACGTTCCTGTCGGAGAGGATGAGCTTGAAGGCTTCGGTGACCCGTTCTATGGTGGCCCCGCCGCCGACATCGAGGAAGTTGGCCGGCTCGCCGCCGGAGAATTTGATGATGTCCATGGTGGCCATGGCGAGGCCGGCGCCGTTGACGAGGCAGCCGATGTTGCCGCTTAAGGAGACGTAGGAGAGGTCGTGCTGGGAGGCTTCGACCTCGTTGGGGTCTTCTTCGTCGAAGTCGCGCATGTCGGCTATCTGCAGGTGGCGGAACATGGCGTTGTCGTCGAAGCCGAATTTGGCGTCGAGGGCGAGGAGGTCGCCCTCTTTGGTGACGACGAGGGGATTTATCTCAAGCAGCGAGCAGTCGCAAGCGATGAAGGTGGTGTAGAGGGCTTCTAGGACCTTGACCGCCTTGGCGACGAGTTTCCCCTCGAGGCCAAGGCTGAAGGCAAGCTTGCGACACTGGAAGCCGGTGAGCCCGACGAGGGGGTCGACAGCTTCGGTGAAGATCTTCTCTGGGGTCTTCGCTGCCACCTCTTCGATATCCATGCCGCCTTCGGTGGAGGCCATGACGGTGACTTTGCAGGTGGCCCGGTCGACGAGGAGGCTGACATAGAGCTCCCGCCCGATGTTGCAGCCGTTTTCAACGAGGACCCGGGTAACTACCTTCCCGTCGGGGCCGGTCTGATGTGTCCTCAATGTCATGCCGAGCATGTCCCGGGCGGTGAGCCGAACCTCTTCAGAGGTGCGGGCCAGCTTGACGCCGCCACCCTTCCCCCGGCCGCCGGCATGAATCTGGGCTTTTACGACCCATGGGCCGTCACCGAGCCGTTTGGCCCACTCGCGGGCGCTGGCGCCGTTGTAGCAGACGTGCCCGTCGGGGACCGGCACGCCAAATTTTCGTAAAATTGCTTTTGCCTGGTACTCGTGGATGTTCATTACAAAACCTCGTAAGTATAAGTAGTTGTGTCTATTGCTAACCGGATGGCTTGACAGCCAAGGCCAGAACGAACACTAGACGGTTAGGCCACCCTGAATAGTCCTTCGCTGATCCCTCTTGGCGCAACTTGTACTGCCGGAGGGTGCACCCATCGCCCTGACTCGGCATGCAAGTGCCCCATCTTGCGTACTGTTTCATGTAAAACGGGAATAACATCCGACCTGATACGCTCCTGCGACATTCTGAAGGTCGGCGCCACAACAACTAGTGCGCAGTGCTCGTTCTCACCGAATGCGGGAACATCAATTGCAACGGTGGTAATTTCAGGATCCAACGCTCCCACCGATACCCTAACAAGTTCCCAAGTATTTTCGCTTCCCTGGTCACGCAGTACACAACCGATACACGATCGTACTGTGACCTGCTGACGGGAATTGGCGACCGACACTAACAGTGGCAGCCCCGTCGTTTTACGTGCAAAATACACATCTTCATTCAACTGCAACGCAACGTTTTCGAGAACCGGGAAGACGTCTGGAATATCGATGCGGGACAAGGCATTCCGCGCAGCGATAAATGTGTTCATGCCTAAGTAGTATCTTCCCTGCTTGTCCTTATCGAGCATTCCTTGCTGTTCCATCGTTGCAAGCAAACGGAACGTTTTGTTTTTCGTCATGCCGCTCGCAAGTGTCAGCTCGGTAAGGTTCATTTTCCTGTCAGACTCGAACAACAGCGTGACCAAGGACATGGCTTCATCTATGATGTTCAGTCGATACCGCATCTCTTTGTCGGTAGTCATTCTTTCAGCACTCCAATTGATTCGACAAATCCATTCGCACGGAGACTTTGAGGCACATCGCCGGTTACACCGGTTTGTAAGGCGAACGCTTTAAGTGCCGAATTCCTACAACGGGAAGACGGTCGGTATTTTCTGCGCAACCAGCATACTGCCGACGGTTTTCAACCTGCCGCTCATGCTCGCCTGCATTGCATTCATCTTCTTGTTGACAATGGAAAGCCATGTCGTACCGGCCAAGGTAAGGGTTACCGTGGGAGCGGCGTGTGTACCCTCCTGAAGATCACAAGTACCGTCCTTTACGGTCAGGTTCCACTGACCGCCATCATCTCCAGTGAGGTTGAACTGGAATACGGCATTTAAATCTTTGGCTGCATTGGCATCGAAGACGACCGGCATTTTTTCGATTGTTTCCTTCACTGAGGTGTAGGCCATTGTTAATCTCCTTTTTCGTTAATTTTAGATTTAACCGTGCAATTGTTACCATCACGGAAACTTCGCGCATATTCGTATCTTTGCAATGGCTCCGCAGCTATAACGATAGCTTTTGTCAGACAGGCATCCCGGCATTTAGTGCATCCATTACAGTTGCTGTTATCCACTACCTCGACTTTCGCATCAGTCGACTTCTTAAAATTTTTTCTCGGGCAAACATGCAAACATTTGCCGCAGTGCACGCACTTTGCCTGCTTGATACGTACCTTATGACCAGTTGGCCTGATTCCGTGGCTCATATTGCCTCTGCTGCTCCAGCGAACTGGTTGCAGAGGACAGGACATGCCTGCCCTCTGCCAGTCTAATTACCGGTTAGTGATGCCAGATACTCCTGGATATCCTGACCTTCCTTCAATGAACAGATCCTGGGAGACTCTGTCCGAAATTCGCTCTATCTCCTCGCAGCGATACACCTTGCAAAGGAGCCCGCGATTGGTCCAGTTGCCGCACATCTCATCGAGAGTAGCCGGGTCATCGTTGGTAAGGACATTGATGTTGGATTCCCAGGCGCCGCACTGCCAGGGGTCCTCTGCAGGCTGCTCAGGGAACCACCAGCTCGGTTGGGCGATAATCGTTCCCGGGGCGACGTCGAAGCCGATTCGTGCTCTCTGCTTGACCCTCCCGCGCGGAGATTCGAGCCAGCACCAGTCACCATCGGCTATTCCCAACTCACGGGCGGTTTCCAGGTGGATCTGGAAGATCGGCCAGGGGAACATCTCCCTGGTGCCGGTCCCCGGCACCCGATGCTCCGAGTGGAACATCGGCGACCAGCGACCACCCGTTGTCAGGATGATGGGATACTCTTTCGCAAGTTCCGGCGTACTGAATGGAGACTCTGCCGGCTCGCGATAATAAGGGATCGGATTGTAACCAAGCTCTTCAAAAGCACTGGGATAGATTTCGAGTCTGCGCGAGGCTGTCGCGAAGCCGCGTATCTGGCCATCCTTCTCCCGGATCATTTCATGCTTTTTCTCCTGCACGTTGGGAGGGAGGAAACCGGTCTCGCAGAACTCCTCATAACTGATGCCGACCCTCTCCAGCCTGTGGGCAATGACCTCTTCATAGGTTTCCCAAGGCCAGTCATTCTCCTGTCCGAGACGCAGGCCGAGCGCGCGGAAGAAGTCATAGTCCATCCGCCGGTCAGCATGGGGCTGAACCGCCCTGTCGCCGCCAAGATAGATATCTGCCGAATCTTCCACGGTTGAGCAGAGAGGCCGTTCCATCCAGTCGGCAGCCGGCAAAATGTAATCCGCCAAAGCTGCAGTAGGCGTTTTGAAATATTCCAGGACTACAAGAAGATCCAGGCTCCTGAGTGCCTTGTTCACCAGCTTGGAGTTGGGGGACCACATCATCGGATTACCCGACCAGCAGATTGCTGCTTTGACCGGGTACGGATCGCTGTGAAGCATGGCCCGCCAGATCATCGGTGCGGACGACAGAAGCTGGTGCACCTGAGGTCTGGGGATGTCCCACATCTCCCGGTACGGTTTGTCGAGGAGTTCGAAACCTTCCCATCCCATGAACCTGTGGACGTCGCCACCGACCAGCTTCTTGCGTGCCTCGGGAGAAACTTTTTCAGCCAGTTCCAGCTCGCAGTCGCGGACGGGGAAGTTTCCGTTGATGACCGGTCCCGGTTCGGGAATGTAGTCGCCACCGTTGATGTCAAGATTGTTGGTAAACGAGCGGAGCAGCATCTTGGCCATTCCGGCATAGGTAGCGTTCCACCCCTGCTGATCGACCGCGACGCCCCAGCCGATGGTGCTCGGCCCCTGGGTCGCATACATCAGCGCCGACTTGCGAATCTTGTCAACCGGAATGCCGGTGATGTCCGAAACGTATTCCGGCGGGTATTCGTCAATCTTTTCCTTGATGAGAGCGAAGGAGGTCCGGCAGGTGACCTTGGAACCGTCGGCAAGGGTAACTTCGTACTCCCCTTCTAGAGCATTTTTCACCCCGTCGTCACGGTAGCGGTTCTGGCTGGAAAGCCAGATGGCAGGTTTTTGAGACGATTCATCCCACCCGACGAAGTTCTCCCTGTTGCCAGTCGAAATCAGATCTGTTTCCCTAAGCAGAACCCCCTTATCCATGCGAATGAGGAACGGGCCATTTGACCAGTTTGTGAGGAAATCCCTGTCGTAAACACCTTCGTTGAGGATGACGTTGCACCACCCCAGCATCAACGCCAGGTCGGTTCCGGGGCGGATCTGCAGGTACATGTCGGCATGGCGAACCGGATCGATCATCACCGGGTCAATGACGATCAGGTTGGGGCGCTCCTCGTACGGATGTTCATAGGCATCCCTCAGGATCTTGGTCACCCAGCTTTTGGGACTGTAACGCTCGGTAAGCCGTGTCCCCCAGATGACTATGGTTTTTGACTGTGAAATCGTGTGGTTGAAGGCCGTTTCCGTGGTAAAACCGCACATTGCCATGTTGATTGCGTACAGAGCACACCAGCAGATGGTTCCCGGATCGGCGATATTGCCCGGATTCCCCCACAGATTGGTAAAGCGGCTGCGGGCCCAGAGGTGGTCGGAACGGTAAGTCCCCTCGATCGCAGTAAGGGTCTCGGGACCGTACTTTTCCTTGAGCTGGGATAGTTTGGCTGCGATCTCGTCCAGAGCCTGTTCGTAGGGGATCTGCTCCCACTTGTCCTCACCCCGCTCGCCGACCCTCTTCAGAGCGTGGTTGATCCTTTTCGGATGGTAATGGAACTTGATGGCCCGTTCGCCGTTCTCTCCGATCCGCTCACACATGCTGGAAGAGAAGTCGGCTGCATTCGGCTTCATCTTGACGATCACGCCATCTTTCGACCCTATCAGCATGCTGCAATGCGAGTGACAGAAGAAGCAGCGGGACTTGACCCATTTGACTCCGTCATCATCGACATGCCCGTTAAATATGAACTCATCTTCCATCATCTGATTTTCTTCCATATGAGCAGCTCCTTTGAATGTAATTTCTTCCAGTCGGCCAGGTAACTCAAACCAGCATCATCTGCGGATCGGCCAGCATCTCGTTCAAATAGTTCAGAAATTGGGCCGGCGGCGCGCCGTCCATGATCCGGTGATCGAAGGTGAGCGAAACCGGCATGATCGGCCTGATGACGATGGAACCGTCAACCACCGCCGGCCGGTCCACGATGCTGGCGGTTCCGAGTATTGCTGCCTCCGGCTGGTTGATGATCGGAGTCTGAACGTGCCACCAGGGTCCGAAGGTACCGGTATTGGTGATGGTGAAAGTCCCCCCGGCGGTTTCGTCGATGGCGAGCCGCCCGGTACGGGCCCGGTCCGTCAGATCCTTGCGTCGCGTGCTGATCTCCAGAAGCGAGAGCCGGTCGGCGTTGTGGATTACCGGCACCACCAGCGCGTTCTTGCCGTCCTCCATCTGGATCGACACGGCGAACCCGATGTTAACCTCCTCCCATATAAGTATCTCATTCCCGATAAGACTGGAGTTCAGGATGGGGGTCCTTTTTAGGGACTTGGCTGCCGCCATGACGAAGATGTCGGTGAAGGTAATGCTCGGCCCACCCAGCGGTGCCACCTTGGAGTTGATCCGCTCGCGCAGGGCGATCACCTCGGTCATGTCGATTTCGGAGATTACCGAGACCGGGGCGGAGACGCTGTGACTGAGCTGCATGTGGTCCGAGATGACCTTTCGTATACCCTTCAGCGGGACAACTTCCTTGGTTCGCTTGCCACCTACCGCCGCATGTCCGCTGCTGGCTACCGGAACCATCGGCGCTGCCGCGGCTGTCACCGTGTTAGCGGTGGCATCTTTCCCGGCGGCCTCGATGTCCTTCCTGACGATGCGCCCCCCCGGACCGCTGCCGGTAATGCCCTTGGGATCGATCCCCTGCTCTTTCGCCAACCGGCGCGCCAGTGGGGATATCTTCAACCGTTCCCCTAACGCGCATTCCGGCAATTCTTCCCGCGCGACCAGCGGAGGGGTCGGCTCACCAGTTTCAATGGCAGTCGTTACTGCATCAGCTGACTGTGTCGCCGGTACTCCCCCTTTTTCGGCCTGGGCGAATGCTTCCTCGGTTTCCGCGATGTAGCCGACTACAGCGCCACAGGGGAGTTCCTCTCCCACCGAAGCAACAATCACAAGTCTCCCCGCCGTAGGGGCTTCGATTTCATTGGCAACCTTTTCGGTGTCGATCACCAGCACCGGTGCGTCCTTCTCAACCCGGTCGCCATGCCGGTAGCGCCACTCGGCAATGGTTGCTTTCTCCATGGTCATTCCCAATTTGGGGATGAAAAGTTTGGTTATCATTGTTTCCCTCGCAACAATCGTAAATCAGGAATAACTACAGCCCCGCAGCCGTCTCGATCGCCTTGATCACCTGCGGCAACTGGGGAATTACGTATTTCTCCATGGCGGCTCCCGCTATCGGTGAGTTGGCTGCGCAAAGCCGACTGACCGGGGCATCGAGATAGTCGAAAGCCCGCTCAATGATCTGCTGGGCGATCTCCGCCGCCACGCCGCAGCACTCCGTATCCTCATCGATGATTACCACCCGGTTGGTCTTCTTGACCGACTCGATGATGGTGTCGATATCCAACGGCACCAGCGTCCTCGGGTCGATGATCTCCGAGCTGACCTTCCCTTCCAGCTGTTTGGCAGCCTCCAGTGCCAGGTTGACCATGTACGAGGTTGCCACCACCGTCACATCCGTGCCTGCTCTTTTTATCTCCGCCTTCCCGAGCGGGATGATGTACTCCTCGTCAGGAATTTCCTGTTTCATCGGCATGCACTTCTTGTGGAAGAAAAAACATACCGGATTGTTGTCCCTGATCGCGGCCTTCATGAGACCCTTGGCATCGTAGGGGTTGCTAGGAAGTACGAGCTTCAACCCCGGGTTGTGCATGACCATGGCGGCCGGAATCCGTGAGTGTTCCGGACCGTTGCCAAATCCGCCGCCGGCTACCCCCATGAAGACGCACGGCACGCCCACTTCCCCGTTGTGGATGAAGTATTGCTGTGCCGCTTTCATAAGCACTTCGTCAGCTGCGCAATAGATGAAGTCGGCAAAGGTCAGGTCACACACCGGGCGGTACCCTGCCATGGCAGCACCAACAGTGGCACCGGCTATGGCAAGCTCGCTGAGCGGCGCGTCCATCACCCGGTCGCTGCCGAACTTTTGAACCAGCCCCTTGGTAGCGAGAAAAGGGCTCTCCTGGACATTCTCACCGATGACAAAGACCTTATCGTCCCTGGCCATCTCCTCGGCAATAGCCTCGGATATGGCGTTCCAATACATTAGTTCTTTCATTTAGCGCTCCATTCAGGGGGCATAGACCATATGCGGCAGTCTAGCAGGATCAGGGAAAGGACTATCGAAGGAGAACTTCTCTGCGGCAACCGCCTCTTCGTCCGCCTCCCTGGCAATCGTTTCGATCAATGTGGCGGTCAGCACCTTGTCCTTGACGAGTTTTTCCTCGAACAGCTTGATCGGATCCCGTTCCATCCAGGCCGCGATCTCCTCCTTGCTTCTCGGCTCAAAATGGCTTACGTCGGGTCGTCCCTCGGAGTGGGACCGGTAGCGGAAGGTCTTGCATTCGATGAGCGAGGGTCCGCCGCCGTTTCTAGCCAGCTCGACAGCCTTTTCCGTGGCGCGATAGACCGCCAGGATATCCATGCCATCCACGATCTCTGCCGGGACCTTGTACGCCTTGGCCAGGTCGGCCACATTCTCCACCGCAGTGGTGTCGCGGTTGGGGGTGAACCAGGCCATGCCGTTGTTCTCGACCACGAAAACCACCGGAAGCTTCCATGCCGCGCATAGATTGATCGCCTCATGGAACTGCCCGCGCTGGACCCCGCCATCGCCGGAAAAACAGATTGCGATCTGGCCCCTTCCATTCTTCTTGGCGGCCAGACCATACCCGGCACTGAGGACGAATCCGGACCCGATGGTGCCTGCGGAAGAGAGAATGCCCATCTCCTTATCTACAGCGTGGAAACCGGTAATTCCCCCTCCCCATCCGGTTGATTTCCCCATATGCTCGGCGACACAGCTCTTAGGGTCTATTCCCCTAACGATGCTGTAGGGAAGTCCGTGGCCGCGGTGATGGATGAAGAGATAGTCATCATCGCGTACCACGGCGGCGGCGCCGGTGCCGACCGCCTCATGACCATGGGCGCTGTGGTAAAAGGTCAAAAGCTTCCCTTCAGCGGCGAGCCTGATGTTGAGCTGATCGAACTTCCTCGTCCGTATCAGGCTGCGGTATAGATGCAACAAATCCTGCTTGCTCAGTTTTTTCATCCCATTCTCCCTCAGTCGAGTAGTGCCTACCTCGGCGCACAGACCATCAATTCTTCGCAGGGCCAGGTAGTGATCACCTTGTGACCGGTTTCGGTAACGATGATCTGCGATTCGATCCTGGCCCCGTCGGCACCGTCGCCGCAATAGGTCTCCAATGCGAAATGCATCCCGGTCTCTATCTGCGACGGGCAGTCGATGAGCGCCCTGGTGATGAACGGCTTCTCGTGGATGCTGAGGCCAATGCCATGACCGATGCACAGTCCTGCTGCAGCCATCTCGTTCGGGAAGCCCAACTCCTGGGCGGAAGGCCACTTGTTGGCAATGTCGGAAGTGGTGATACCCGGCTTGACCACCTCGATGGAGCGCTGTAGCCAATCGTAGGCCGTTTTGTAAAGGTCCTTCTGCTTCTGGGTAGCCCGGGTAGTGGCGAAGGTGCGGTAATAACAGGTGCCGTAGCCGAGATAATGGCTCATGATGTCTATATAGACCAGTTCACCAGGGCGGATCATCCGATCAGAACAATCGTGGGGATGGGGATTGCTTCTCGGGCCGGAGACGCAGTTCACCCCGGTCATCCGGTCGGCACCGTGGCTTAGCATCCAGCCGTAGATCTCCGCGACAATCTCGGACTCTCTGACGCCGGGCCTGATGAAGTCGACGATGTACTCCCAACAGCCGTCGGCCAGCGAGGCGGATATTTCGATCAGCTTCAGCTCGTCCGGAGATTTGATGACCCTGGCATCCCACATGACGTCCCAGCCGTTGACGATGTTGAGCCCCTTCTCCTTGAGGGCATCCAGGATGTAGAGGTCCACGGTGTCGATACCGATTGCTTCCTTCTCCACCTTGTTGTCAGCCAGCACCTGCTGAATCTTGGTTACGGTCGCTCCCAGCATGAACTTGTTCCCGACCGGGTGGTTGGCGCCGCGCAGCCAGCCTCCGCCGGGCTGTATGTTCTCCCGTTCGAGCCAGGGACAAAGTTCCTTTTTCACTTCAGCCGCTGAGCCAACCTCGAAAAGGACCGGCTTGCCTCCCCTGGGAATGACCGTCCACCGGACATACTTGTCCCGGCTCCAGTCGCCGAGGGCGGTGGAGGTGGCGTAGCGGATGTTATCGGGGTCGAAGCAGATCATCGCCCCTAGGTTCTTCTCCACCAGCTGTTTTTGGATCCTGTCCAGCTTGTATGCCCGCATCGCGTCGAAATCGACGCGGAGTTCAATATCCGTTGCATTAATACCGAGAGTCATCGGAACGCCCCCTTCACCGTCGTATATTCTCCCGGCTCCCGTCACTGACGACGGGAGCCGGAGGTTATGTCACCCTACAGCCCCACGTCCATTGTCTTGATTGCAGCATCGCCGTAGGTGCTCTTGTCGTAATGGTCGAGTCCGGGCTTCATCGCCTGGAGGGCCGGAAGGATGTTGCGCCTCGGAATCGCCGAAGAGCGGCCACCGTCTACTTCAATGGAGACGCCGGTCACGTAGGAAGCATCGTCGGAGGCAAGATACAGTGCGGCATTGGCCACATCCATCGGAGTCGCCATCCGGTGCATCGGCACAGTACCGGCCAGGAATTCCCACATCTCCGGCGGATGGTGACGGAACATGTCGGTCATGACGAAACCGGGAACGACGCAGTTGACACGGACCTCAGGGGCGAGCCAGCCCGCCAGGATGCGGTACAGGGCGTTGACCGCATTTTTGGCGGTCATGTAGTGGGGGTCCGTCGGGGTGGCGGTGCCCGCTGAGCTGGTGGAAGTGAAGATGATCGCACCCTTCGACTTTTGCAGATGCGGGATCGCAAGCTTGGTCAGGAAGAACGGTCCCTTGATGATGCTGTTGTAGGTGACATCCCAAACCTCCTCGGTCACGTCGTCCAACTCGCCGGCAACCCAGTGGATGGCAGCGTTGTGATAGAGGATGTCCAGCTTCCCGAACTCCTTGATGCACGCGTCGATCAGCCCCTGGAGGTCGGAGAGCTTGCCGACGTCTGCCTTGACGGCAATGGCCTTGCCGCCGAGTTCCTTGATCTTTTCCACCACATGATCCGCGGCTTCCTTGTCCTTCTGGTAATTGACCACGACCTCGGCGCCATGAGCCCCGAAGAGGATCGCGGCGGCCCTCCCCATGCCGCGGGAGGCTCCGGTGATGATTGCGGTTTTTCCTACGAGTTTCTTGTCGGTAATCTTCAGATCTTCTGACATGACTATCTCCTTTATGGTTGCTGTAAATTACGTAAACTCTTCTTGCTCGCCGCTTGCGCCGGCCCCCCTATCGTGACCGGTCATCCGCCAGATTGGCCCCTTCCACCACCTTGTAGACCTTGCACGGAAGGGCAGTGTGCGGCCAGGATCCGAAAACCGGATCGCAGAGATCGGGATCGTCCTCGGTCAACACGTTGGTGTTGGATATAAACAAGCCGTGGACGTACGGCTCCTCGCCGGGCATTTCGGGGTACCAGAAGTGGTGCATAGTCTTGACGCAGCTCTGGTCGATGCCAAAGGTGAGTCTGGCGCGCTGCCTGATACGCCCCTTGCGCGTCTCGATCCAGACCCAGTCCCCGTCGGTGATGGGAGGGTCCATCCTGCGGGCAACGTCGGGATGGATGTCCATGATCGGTTCCGGGCACATTTTGCGCAGCGAAGGAACCTCGTAGAACTGGGAGTGGTAGTTCGGGAGGTGCCGGTCGATCCCGATCAAAGTAAGCGGGTACTCGGCGTTCAACTCCGGTTCGTTAATTGGGCCAAGCGCCGGCTCGAAGTACTCCGGGAGCGGATCATAGCGGAGTTCTTCAAGCATCACCGACCAGATTTCAGCTTTGGCCGTAGGGGTCGCGAACCCGTTTCTCAGCTTGTACTGCTCAATGATTGGCGCCGGGTAGTCGAAGCCGACCTTTTCGCCGAACTCGGCGATATCCTTGCAGTCGTACTCCTTGAGCAGCCCCTGGGCGCGCCAGTTGTAGCATTCGGTAAGGTCTTTCCACTGCCAGTCGTGGCCGAAGCCAAGCCGCTCTGCGAGCCCCTTGAACACGTCGTAATCGGAGCGGCGCTCGAACTCCGGCGGCATCACCGCGTCGGTCAGATGGATGAAATTAAAGATGTCGCATGGGGTAGAAGGACCGATCTCGGGGCGCTCGAACCAGTCGGACATGGGGAGGACGTAGTCGCACATTACCGCGGTCGGAGTCATGGTGAATTCGAGGGCGACCGCCAGATCCAGCTTCTTGAATGCCTCGAACACACGCTTGGAGTTGCTGTACTTGACCAGCGGGTTGCTGCCGTTGACGATTATCGCCCTGGTGCGGTCAGGCTTCTCATCGATGATGTCACCCCAGATGATGTGGTGGTGTCCCTGGTTTGAGTACATGGCGTTGGATGCAACCCCCCACTGTTTCTTTTCGTACTTGGCCTTAAGATCAAACCCCTGGAAGGTGAGTGCACGGAACCGGTCCCATCCGGGCTGTTTTTTCTTCTCTTCTTCCGGGAACGCCTCATCAGGGCGTAGTTCCATGTCGTAGATGCTGACCAGCTTGTTCGTGTCGTAGCAGCCGGTAAGGTTCTCGCAGCGGTCGATATTCCCCACAATGGCGCGGATGATGTCGCGGCACCGATACACGCTCGACGAGCCGGGGGCAAAGGCATCATAGGTATGGCCAGGCGTCATGAACATGCTCGGGGTGTTCGTGGCATAGGTTTCACAGGCTCTGACAATCTTGTGGGCCGGGATGTTGGTCACTTCCGACGCCTTTTCCGGCGTCCACTCGTCCACGCGCTCGATGAGCCTGGTCCACACGGTCTTGCACTCGACCTCGCTGCCGTCCTTGAGCTTTACCGTGAAGGCGCCTTCAAGGGCCTTCTCTACCCCGCCCTCAAGATAAACACGCTCTTCGGCATTCCAGATTGACGGAGCGCCGGTCTTGGTATTCCAGACTACAAAGGCATCATTGGGAACGTTATCGACAAGTTCCTCCGCCCGTAAAATCTTGCCGGTGTCGCTACGGACGAGGAATGGGGAGTTCGACCACTCTTCTACAAATTCCTTGTCGTACCACTGATTCTCGATGATCAGCTTGATCCAGCAGAGCCAGAGGGCGATGTCGGTGCCGGGACGTATCTGGAGCCACTGGTCGGCAAAATTGACCGGCGCTGTCGCACGCGGATCGACGACGATCAGCTTCAGACCGAACTTCGACCCCTCTTTGAGGGCATTGTAGAGCTGCGGTACCGTCTCATGGGCATTGCCGACGAGGACGGCCGCCTGGGGGGGGGTGTTGGGATCGGGGAACGGACTTGCGGTCCAGCCGAAGGTATGTTCGGAGGTGATGAACTGGGCGCCATAGCAGATCTGCTCGTTGCCGATCTTGTTGACGGTCCCGAAGCCGACCATCCAACGCCAGGGCACCCAGTTGTTGTCGGAGTGATGGGCGGTACCGGTTGCCGAACAGACGCAATGTGGGCCGTAATTGTCTTTAAGCCCCTGAAGCTTCGCGGCGATCTCGTCCAGCGCCTGATCCCACGAGATCCGCTCCCACTTGTTTTCACCCCGCTTACCGGCTCGCTTCAAAGGATAGTTGATCCGTTTCTCTCCGTAGTGGTACTCGATGCTTGCCTTGCCGTCCTGCGCCAGAAATCCGCGCGGACAGTTGTCGATGCAGATCTTTTCCGGATCGGGCGTCACCTTCACCAATTTCCCGTCCTCGATGTGCGCCTTCACGAAACAGGCCGTGTGCGCACATCCGTAACATGTACTGGTTTTTATTTCCGTCTTCCCCATCTGACAAACCTCCTCGATTTTTCGTTTGACTTCGTGCAAATCTAACCAACAAAAACACCACGACCAATCAACACAGCCTTACATAAAGTCGGAAACACTTTTATTTACCCGCGCTTTTAACTCATTTTTTATACTTATCAGTAAAATAAATAAGTAGACATCGACTGTCAAGATAAAAAAATGTTTTACGACTCATTTTTATTGTCCGAGTCGTCGGTTCGCTGGGGAGGGACGCCTTCTTCGAGTGGCCAAATATGGCCACTCCCCTATATGGCAATACCAAACAATGTTTATTGATATATTTAATGGAGGGAGTTATAGGCAATGAGAGTGCGATGTTTGACACTCAAAAAATACGGAGGGAGTAAACGTCGTTCTTCGGAACAATTCACACCGACATAAACATTGATATGGAGACAGAGATTGCCTATGCAAGGCATCACGAAGCCATCAGCTCACGCAACCTGCGTGAGATTCTCCGTTGTCAGCACCTTTGTCTCAGATAACAGGCTACGGTCGGAACGGGTAATGGCAGTAGGCGATTTTATTGCGGAGATTGTTAAACGTGTAGCGGATGAATGGGGTGGGTAGCGACAAGCGCTTCCTTATTCAGGAATTGTACGGCGGCGCAGCAGACGATACGATTGGAGCCACAACCGGCTTCCGATACCGGAAACCTGGATCGACAGCGAGCTCTTCGGTCATGAGAGAGGGGCGTTAATCGGTGCGATCGCCGAAAGCCGGGAGCGGTTTGAGCGGACCGATGGCGGAACCAGAACTCCAGCTGAACGCTCAGGTACAGCTTCCTGTGTGAATCGGCATGCAAAAATGACCCACCTATAGCCTAAATCGGCGTCCAAAT
>CALMBF010000040.1 GCA_937860145.1 uncultured Geobacter sp. | reverse complement strand
TCGCAATGACAAGAGGACCGCATATCTAGTATCTCACGGACTTGCCGTACTTCTCCCTGAGGACTGTCTTCAACACCTTCCCCACGGCGTTGCGGGGCAGGGTATCCACGAAGTCGACCGACTTAGGCTTCTTATAGCTAGCTAGATGTCCTTTGCAGAACTCCACCACCTCCTCCTCGGTCAACTTTTCCCCCGCCTTGCAGACCACTACAGCCTTGACGGATTCACCCCACTCCTCATCGTGAACCCCGATAACAGCGCACTCCTGTATCTTGGGATGCTTGCCCAGAACCTCTTCTACCTCGGCTGGGTAGATATTCTCCCCTCCACTGATAATCATGTCCTTCTTTCGGTCTACGACGTAAATGAACCCTTCCTCATCCTGTCTGACCAGATCAGTGGAGTGAAACCATCCGTCCCTCATAGCTCGGGCAGTAGCCTCAGGGTCCTTGTAGTATTCTTTCATCACTGTCGGTCCTCGATAGACCGCTTCACCGACTGCCCCCAGGGGGACGTCATTGTCGTTCTCGTCAACGGCTCGTACCTCGACAAAGGGAAGAGCTTTGCCCACAGACGTTTCTCGCCCCTTTGCTTCGCTGGGCCGAAGTACAGAGACAACCGGGCTCATCTCGGTCTGCCCGAAAGCATCGAAGATCTTGACCTTTGGGAAGTGCTTCATGATCTGTCTCCGCATCTCCATAGGCAGGATGGCTGCTCCTGATATCCAAATTCGGAGGGAACTGGCATCGTATTTCTCCAGATCAGGCAGTTGCAAGAGGAAAAAACTCATCACCGGCACCATAAGGATGGCATTGATTTTTTCGTCTTCAATGGTCTGCATGATGTAGGCTGGATTGAAGACCTCTGCCGGTAGGACGATAGTGGCACCCAGGAAAAAACCCAACTGGCAGAAACCGAAGGCCGCCAGATGAAATATTGGCGGAGGGGAAAAACCCCTGAAGTTGGAAAGGCCAGACATCCCCGGTTCATCTTGCACAAACATAACTGTCAGCATCCACACCACCATGGCATTCTTGTGGGTCAAAACGGCACCCTTGGGCCTGCCGGTGGTACCAGCGGTGTACATGATGAACGCCGGGTCGTCTTCTTCAACGAGAATAAGCGGTTCGTTGTCTGGATACTTCGCAATCCAGGATTCGTAATGGAGCATTTTCTTCACCGGCTTGTCGCTGATGGAAATATAATTCTTTACCTGAGGAAGGTCTTTTTGAATGCTCTTTACAATGGGCACCAGAGCCTCCCCTGCTATGAGCGCCTCAGCATCGGAGTGATTTATGATGTATTTCAACTCATCTACATGGAGGCGGAAGTTGAGGGGTACCGCCACTGCACCGATCTTGGCTAGGGC
>CALMBF010000039.1 GCA_937860145.1 uncultured Geobacter sp. | reverse complement strand
ACCGCTTGTGCGGGCCCCCGTCAATTCCTTTGAGTTTTAGTCTTGCGACCGTACTTCCCAGGCGGAGTACTTAATGCGTTAGCTGCGGCACTGCAGGGGTCAATACCCGCAACACCTAGTACTCATCGTTTACGGCGTGGACTACCAGGGTATCTAATCCTGTTTGCTACCCACGCTTTCGCGTCTCAGCGTCAATATCGGTCCAGGAAGCCGCCTTCGCCACCGGTGTTCCTCCGAATATCTACGGATTTCACTCCTACACTCGGAATTCCACTTCCCTCTCCCGTATTCAAGTCTGACAGTATCCAATGCACTTCCCAGGTTGAGCCCGGGGCTTTCACATCAGACTTACCAAACCGCCTACACGCGCTTTACGCCCAATAAATCCGAACAACGCTCGCACCCTCCGTATTACCGCGGCTGCTGGCACGGAGTTAGCCGGTGCTTCCTTTGAGGGTACCGTCAGGCCCGCCGGGTATTAACCGACAGGAGGTTCTTCCCCTCTGACAGAGCTTTACGACCCGAAGGCCTTCATCACTCACGCGGCGTTGCTGCGTCAGGCTTTCGCCCATTGCGCAAAATTCCCCACTGCTGCCTCCCGTAGGAGTCTGGACCGTGTCTCAGTTCCAGTGTGGCTGATCATCCTCTCAGACCAGCTAACCATCGTCGCCTTGGTAGGCCTTTACCCTACCAACTAGCTAATGGTACGCAGACTCATCTGATGACGGAAGGCCCGAAGGTCCCCCCCTTTTCCCGCAGAGTCCAAGGACTCCGTGGGCTTATCCGGTATTAGCACCCCTTTCGAAGTGTTATCCCAGATCATCAGGCAGATTATCTACGCGTTACTCACCCGTGCGCCACTTTCATAGAGAGCAAGCTCTCTAATCACGTTCGACTTGCATGTGTTAGGCACGCCGCCAGCGTTCGTTCTGAGCCAGGATCAAACTCTCCAGTTTGTTTACTGAAAAAGTTTGAACCGCTCTAAAAGCAGTTCTCAAATTAATTTAAAAGAACCCACAATTCGTTCGTCTACTATTCAGTTTTCAAAGACCAGCTACCCGCCGCCGTTTCGCTGCGACAGAAGCAGGACTATACCGAACCTGCTCTCTTCTGTCAACAACTTTTTTCGCCGGATATTTTTTTAAAGATCGTTACCGCTGCCTCGCCAACCAACTCTTCCGTCGGCGTGAGCTCCCAACCATACTCCCTTACTCCCGGTCAGTCAACTCTTTTTTTTCGCGGCTTGATTTTTTTCTAAAGAGCATCGGTGAACTTCCACCGCCTTCATCCGAAGAGCTGTGCAATCTACAGACTCTTCTCCATCATGTCAATAGCTTTTTTAACCCAGTTCCCGTATACGCCACAGGGGCTGGAACGTAGGGGGGTCCGGTGCGCTTACCCCTTCACTCTCCGCGGGCAACCGCACCATTCTCCGGGCAGACCTTCGCCGGTTCAGGAAAGACTTCCGCCCTGCTTTTCGCCAGACTCCGGGCAGTCATTCCCAGAAGGGCGACCGCGTTAATGACGATGACGAGATAGGTAGAGGACGTGCACCCCACGAGCGCAAGGGCGAAAAGACCGAACAGGGCCGTCAGCGCCCAGAGGACGAGGACGGCACGGACGGGCGACACATTCGTCCGTTGTACGATCAGATAGTGGAGATGGCTGTTATCGCCCACAAAGGGGTTCCTGCCATGCGCGAGCCTGACCACGAGCACCCAGAGCGTGTCGAATATGGGGAGTAGGAGCAGCAGGACGGGAAACAGCACATCAACGGACTGAGCACCCTGCTGCGTCAGGCAGATGGCGACGTATGCCAGGGAGAAGCCGAGGAACGTACTGCCCGAATCCCCCATGAAGACCTTGGCCGAGGGGAAGTTGTAGAGGAGAAATCCTCCCAGGGCACCGACGAAACCGAAGCAGACCGTTGCCACGACGGGATTGCCCGTCAGGATGGCCGCGATACCAAGAAAGAGGAATCCGATGAGGGATACGCCGCCGGCCAGGCCGTCGAGGCCGTCGAGAAGGTTGATCGCGTTCGTGACGCCGATGATGCAGAGATACGTGAAGGGGATGCTGAACCAGCCGAGGTCGATCACCCCAAAAGCACCGTACGATCCGACCTGCTGTATCTGCGCGCCCCCCCCGTAAATGAGGATGGTCGCGGCGACCGCCATCCAGGCAAACTTGATTTTCCATCCAAGCTCACGGAGGTCGTCCACGACCCCGCCCATGATAAGCAGCGACGAAGCAGCGACATAGGCTGTCAGGGCTCCTCCCCCATTCGCATACATCACTACCGGCAGAAGCCCGGCAAAGAACGCGACCCCGCCCCAGCGGGGCGTCGCCTTCTTGTGGAGTCTCCGTGCCCCAGGCACATCAATGCACCTGCATGCTTTCGCAAGGTGGATAACCAGTGGCATCAACACGGCCGTGAGGAAAAACGATGCAAGTGCGGGTATGATGAATTTCATAGGAAACGCCGTCCCCTAACGTTGGCGGGAAGTCCCTGCCCTCGCCTTTATTGCTTTGTGAAACGCCCTGACAGTGCTGGCATCACGCCGGCAAAAAAACAACTCTCTTCGCTGTGTAAAAAGGATAACTGCTTTCAAGTTGCTGTCAAACGTACTGAAAATTATAGTTGTCAAACGAATAGGAAGCCCTGGAATCCAGTATGCGGGAATGAGCAGCCGGCACTCTTATGCCCAGATAACCGGTATCTTATCACATTTCGCAGACCGCATCAAGTAACACCGATTGTCAGTTGGTACATTGTGCTATTTTCCTTGACATTCATGAGGGCGCTTTTGTAACATACGAAGAAACAACACGCATACCAGATACACGACAATACTAAACTACCCGCGAGGGTAGGACGGAAAGCCTACAGGGTCTCACCGAGACAGCCGGGTTGCCGAAATATCTCAACAAAGATCTTCGGCCCCGGCTTTTTTGTGCCCGGAATCCAATTCGGGCCCGGCCACAGCTCCCCCTTCAGGAGAGTAACCACACGGGGCGACAATGAAACAGGCAACCACCAACCGAAACAATGACGGTAACCCATGAAGACACCACATAACGAAAGGAGGAGCACGTAATCACGTAAGCAACCTGAAACTGTTATAGGGAGGGGACTGATCCAGCCCACCATCGAACATATGTGGGCTTCGTTTCAATCAGACCTCAAAAAGAGATAGAAGGAGAAAGAATGAAGAAAATATTCACGGTTTTTTGCCTCTCGTTTGCATTTGCCGCCTGGGTCGGTTTGTCGCCCAAGGCTGAAGCCTCGTCCAGCTACTACACCACATACTGCTCATCCTGCCACGGCACGACGACCAGCACCTGCAACGGCTGCCACGCCCACGGCGCCCATTCAAGCAGCACCAAGACCGACCTCAACGTAAAAGGGGCAACCAACAAGACATCCTATGCACCGGGGGAGACGGTTTCCGTCACCATCACGGGCGGCTACCGTACCGGCTGGGTCCGGGCGATCCTCTATGACCAGAACATGGTTGAAAAAGCCCGGAGCACCGGCCCCACCGGCGAAGGCGGCGGCGCAGCGTTCCCCATCACCCTGAGCGCACCGGCACCGGCAACCGCAGGGACCTATACCTGGAATGTCTCCTGGTATGGTAACCAGTACGAAAAGTCAGGCGGCTTCTTCGGCGCCCGCTGGAAAGCCGACCCCAACAACCCCAGCCACGGGGAGGAAATCGTCAGCACCAACTCCTTTACCGTTGCCGCGGCAGTGCCCACCGCCAAGGTCGGCATATTCAGCAACGGCACCTGGTTCCTTGACATGGACGGCAACAAGGCATGGAACGGCTCGGCCACCGACAAGCAGCCGGTGTTCGGTTTCGCCGGTGCGGTGCCGGTTACCGGTGACTGGAACGGGAACGGCAAGACCAAGGTCGGCGTCTTCGACAAGGGGACCTGGTACCTCGACCTGAACGGCAACGGTGCCTGGGACGGCATGCCGTCCGACAGCAACTACGTATTCGGCGGCGGCCTCGCAGGGGCAGTGCCCGTAACCGGCGACTGGAACGGCAGCGGCACCACCAAGATCGGCGTCTTTGTCAACGGCACCTGGTACCTCGACCTCAATGGCAACGGTGCCTGGGACGGCCCAGCGGTTGACGGCCTCTACACCTTCGGCGACGGGCTCACGGGAGCAATCCCCGTAACCGGCGACTGGACCGGTGACGGCACGACCAAGATCGGGGTATACGTGGACGGGACCTGGTACCTTGACCTGAACAACAACAAGACATGGGATGGCCCCTCCACCGACCGCCAGTACTACTTCGGGTTCAACGGGGCACTGCCGGTTACCGGTGACTGGAACGCTGACGGCAAGACCAAGATCGGCGCTTACAACAACGGCACCTGGTACCTGGACCTGAATGGCGACGGCGCCTGGAACGGCACCCCGACAGACGTGAACTGCGTCTTCGGCGGCGGGGTCAGCGGGGCGGTTCCGGTCGCGGGTAAATGGTAGGATCTCTCCCGCGTTGAAACGGGACCTGTAGCAAAAGGGTGCGTTGCTCGGCAACGCACCCTTTCTTTTACGCACCTCCAACATCCAGCACTAAAGGACAAGCTCACACAAAATGGCGAACTTTGCGTCGGTCATGAGCGGCACGGCCGCCATCACCGGTGCACCGGACAAAAAAAAGGCCCGGCGATCGCCGGGCCCTCTCCTACTGCAGCTTTCTGCTACCAGTTTCCGACCACGGGGGTGACATTCGGCAGCCCCGTGCCGAATGCGCCGTAGATATCCGTCGGCTCACCTTCCCAGGCCCAGCTGCTGTTCTTGTCCAGGTACCAGTTACCCTCGCTGTAGACACCGATCTTCGTCGTGCCGTCGCCGTTCCAGTCGCCGGTCACGGGGATCACGTTCGGCAGGCCGACGCCGAAGTACCCCTGCACATCGGTCCCCGAGCCGTCCCAGGCCCAGTTCCGGTTCATGTCCAGGTACCAGATGCCGTCCGAGAAAATGCCGATCTTCGTCGTGCCGTCGCCGTTCCAGTCGCCGACCACCGGCTTGGCATTGGGAACGCCGCCGCCGAAAAAGCCCTGCACATCGACGCCTGTCCCATCCCAGGCCCAGTTCTGGTTCATGTCGAGGTACCAGACACCATCCGCGTAAATGCCGATCTTCGTCCTGCCGTCGCCGTTCCAGTCGCCTATCACCGGCTTGGCATTGGGGATCCCCACGCCGAAGACGCCACGGACGTCGATCCCTTCCCCGTCCCACTGGCCGTTGCCGTTCATGTCCAGGTACCAGATGCCGTCGATGAAGACGCCGATCTCCGTCTTGCCGTCGCCGTTCCAGTCACCGGCCACCGGGATCGCCCCGGTAAGGCCGATCCCGAAGATGCCGAGCTTATCCGTGGGGGTACCTTCCCACGCCCAGCTCTGGTTGGCATCGAGGTACCAGTAACCGTCGCTGAAGACGCCGATCTTTGAGGGAGGATGCTGTACAACCGCGTTGAACGTGGCCGTACAGGTTTTCGGCCCGTTCATATAGACCGACACGGACGGTTCGGTGCCGGCACAGTCACCGTTCCAGCCGGCAAAGGTCGAGTTCGCATCGGTGGGGGTGGCCGTGAGCATGTGCAGGGTATTGTACTCGTAGGTTCCCGCTCCCGACACGGAACCGCTCCCCGTGCCGGTGACATTGGCCGTCAGGGGATAGGTCAAGAGCTTTGTCGCCAGCGTCACCGTGCAGTTCTGCGTGATCGGGTTGGTCGTGTAGACCGAACCGTTCAGCACCCCGCCGCAGGTACCCCCCACCGCATCGATGACAGAGGGGAAGTAGGCCACGACGGAGAACTCCCTGCTGTCGCCGCTCAGAACCTGGATCTCGCCGGAGGGGTTGATGGAGCCGTTCACCCCGGCCGTCGCGGTGACCGTGTAGTAGACACCCGCAACCAGCACCGCGTCGGCAAGGGACGTGTTTGCCGGAGCCGTCACGGAAACGGTCTGGGCCGCGTTGAAATCAGCCTTATTGTTGTACCACCGGCTTGCATAGCCGGATGCACCCGCGTCGAAGTAGACCTTGTAGTCACCGGTCGCAACTCCCTGGAAGGTGTAGTTGCCGCTTGCATCCGTACTGGTCCAGCCGATCGAAGAGAAGGAATTGTTGGTGGTATAGAGGGAAACCCCGACATTCTGCAGGCCGGTCGCGCCATTGGTGACCTTGCCGGAAATGCTCCCCCCCTGGGAGAGAACCGCGTTGATCCCCGTCACGGTCGCGCCCACGCTCACCGTTTGCGGGGCGGCCAGGCTCATGTCGGGCGTATCGTTGTACCACTCATTGATATAGCCCATATTCGAGCCGTTGAACATGACCTTGTACTGCCCCGCCGGCAGGCCGCCGATGGTATAGTTGCCGTTCCCATCGGTGTTCGCCCCGTTGAAGCCCCAGTTGCAATAGCCGCTGACGCTGTCGAACTGACAGACCTGGACGTTGACATTCTGGATCCCCGCCGTCCCGTTGCTCGTCACCTGGCCGGAGATGCTCCCACCCCGGGAGAGGACCGCATCGATCCCCGTAAGCGCCGAACCGGCGCCGATCGTCTGCACGGCAGCCGCGTTCATGTCGGTCGTATTGTTGTACCAGACGCTGACGTACCCCTGGCTCGAGGCGTTGAACTGGATCTTGTACTGCCCCGCCGGCAGGCCGCCGAGGGTATAGTCGCCGTTCGCGTTGGTGAACGCCGGGCTGAAGTTCCAGTTGCAGTTGCTGGTCACGCTGTCGTACTTGCAGACCTGCACATTGACACTTTCGATACCGTCGACGCCGTTGCTCGTCACCCGGCCGGAAATGCTCCCACCCGAGGCGAGCACCGCGTTGATACCCGTGGTCGCGGCCCCCATGGTGACCGCCACCGGATCAGCCCCCGCCTCGTCGGCCTTGTCGTTGTACCATTCACCGATGTAGCCCGCGTTCGAAGCATTGAACCGGACCTTGTACTGTCCGGTCGGCAGGCCGAGGACGGTGTAATTCCCGCCGGCGTCAGTGTTGGCCTGGTTATACCCCCACGAGCAGTTGCCGGTGCCGCTGTCGTACTTGCAGACCTGCACATACACATTCGGGATTCCCGTCGTGCCGTCGCTCGTCACCTTGCCTGTGATGGCGCCTGCATAGGTAAAGCCGACCTCGTTCGACGCGCTGTTGCCGTTCGCGTCCATCACCGCAATGCGCCACCAGTAGGTCTGGCCATCGGTGAGCGCGGGCTGGGGAGCGCTGTTGTCGTAGTTGTACACCGCCGAGGTCTGGGTGGAAGGGAGATCGTTTTGCGGCATCCACCAGGCATCGTTCCCCCACAGGTAGACCGAATAGGAATACCCCCCTGCCGGAGGCGTCGTCGGGGCAGTCCAGGTAAGGGTGGGGATCCCCGAGCCGTACGCTATGGACCCTTTCGGCGAGACCGGTTTCGGCAGGCTGGTGAGGACGCCCGTCACGTAGAGGGTGAGGGTTTCCGTGCTGTTGTCCGCATAGGTCACATCGAAGGTGTAGGAATCGCCCACCTGGGGCGTCCAGGAAATATTGCTGTTGAGTTCGTACCCGCCCCAGCTCCTCTCAGCGAGGTCGATCGTCGTGCCGGCCGGCATGTTGGTGCCGCCGGTGAAGGTCAGCTTCACGGGACTCTTCATGTTGCCGGCCAGCTGGAAATTCAGGTTGTACCCGGTCATGCCGTTGCTTTTCCAGAAATTGGTCCGCACCGCGGCATTCACGGTCGAGGCGGCGAAAGAGATGGTCCCGGCATCCACATCGCCACCGGCGACATGGGCAAATCCCCCACCGTCATCGCTGGGCCAGATATCCCCCTCGTCGAGGAGGCCGTTGTCATTCATGTCGAAGATCGGGTAAATCCAGTAGTCGCCATCGGGTACGTCGGGGATGGAGAACGCCTGCGTTGCGCCGGTGGTGGTCACCACGACGAAATTCGTCGGGCCGTTGTCCGAACCGATCGCGATCACCAGCTGCTTGCCCGAGGGGTTGCCGCCGCTGAGCGCCACGACGCCGCTGACCGTACTGCCGGTAGACGGAGGCATCACCGCCGCCGCTGCGTAACCGGTACTCTCCACACCGTTGACCACGCTCGTCATGACGTAGAAATAGGTTGCCCCGCCGGTACTGTTGAAAAACACATTCTTGTCGTTATTTGCCGGGACGTTGGTCCTGCTCCCGCCATCTGTCGTATACGTCCCCAGGACATCTGCCTTCGTGCTCCAGTAGATGTTGTAGGAGTCTGCCAGGACCGTCCCCTGCTGGTTTGCCGTCGTTGACCAGCCGACCATGTCGGCACCGCTGCCGTGCAGCACGCCGACCTCGACGGGCAACGCCTCATCGGGGGTAGGCGCCGCGGGGGCAACGAGGGTTATGTTCGCATTGGTAACGTTACCGCTGACGGAGACCTGGGTGCTCCCCGCCGGGTCCGACGCATGCATGGGCTTCAAACCGCTCGGGGAGAGGAAGGCGTTGAGGGTGTACGTGCCGCTCGGGACCCCCCTGATGGTAAACGGCACGGTCGTGCCCGGTCCGCTGAACGCCACGCTCGTGCCATACGCGCCACTCTGCGTCTCCTGAGTGGCAATGAACACCCGGCCGGTTTTCGATCCGGTATAGGTGATCGTCCCGGAGATGTCGTACGCGAGCACCGTCCCCGCAAAAAACAGCAACTGCACCAGGACCGCGACGAGCAGCCCCCCACTACACCAACGCACCTTCATGATCTCCCCCTCGAAAGTATTCCGGTTACTTGGCCGGACAAGACACGCGGAATGAGCCAATTCCCCAGTAAAATCGCACCCGACACTTCATCCCCCCCATTCGGCGGCAGCCGCAGGTCGGGAAAATATTAGATAATTCCAATAGTTACGGAGTGCAAATATCGGCGTATACAATAAGAAAACATTGTTCCGTTGTAAAGACAAGAATGCTCATGATGAGCCAGAATCACAAAATTTCCATGGCAGCATCAGCTGTGAATACCTGACAAAAAAGGGTGCATTGCCGAAGCAATGCACCCTTTTCATAAAATCTAACACAAAAACTTCACTCACCTGTGCAGTAGTGACACCATGCGTGGATCATTCATTGCCGTCGTTGTTGGGAAGAGTCCGTTGTATCCAACCCGCGATAGTGCAATACGCATCAGTTTCGACTTTCAGCAGAGTTTCCCGGATGTTCTCCGCATTTCTTTTTTTCCTTACCATATCTGCTTCCAGCATCTGCTGAGCAAGAACGCCGTGTATCAGCTCTTTCCTGTTTCGCCGGTCTGTAGTGGCAGGCACCAGCCAGCCTGCGGAATGGAACATCTGCCATGTGTCCGACGTATCAATCCCGTTAAACAGCACGGTTTGGCCGGCACACACGGCACTGACAGCCTTGGAGGGAACACAGACATGGGTCCATTTCGGGAGAAGACTCACCAAATGGACGTCAATATAGTGGAGTTCATTGCGATCAACCGACTCAACCAGCTCGACGGCCCCATTATTTTTGACATGCTCGATGACTTTTCCTATTTTTGATCCATACCCAGACAACACGAAGCGATGTTTGCTTTCATCGAGGCAGTCGATAAAATCGGTGACAAAATCCGGATCGTGGGCCTCTCCCATGTTGCCGATATAGGCGAAATATATTTTGCCATCCTTTTTTCTCCACGACGGCAACTGCTGTGTTGGCTCTACGTTCTGGATCCCGCAGGGGAGAATGACTTGTGGGACCTTGCGAGACCATTTCCTTTGTATGAACTCCGCCTGTAATTCTCCCAACGCAACAAGCATCGACGGCATCTTGCTCCTGAACATGCGGTCCATGTGCTTGTAGATGATATTCCCTTCGCTGACGATACCCGCAGATATAAATGCATCCGGGTAGAGATCCAACGACCAGTATATCCACGGTATATTCTTCTTAGTGCACAGTATGCCTGCCCAATAATTCAAGAGGGGCGGATCGGTCAATGAGATCACCAGATCCGCATGATCAAGGGCGATAGCGAGCAAACGGCGGCCCTCGATGGCATTGGCCAGAAATCGCAACAACTTGTTTTTGCCATGGTAAAACGTTTCGATGGATTTCAAATCTACATCGGTGTGCTTACCCTCCCCCCCCCCGAGTACGGGGCATTCACGTAGACAACCGTAATGCGGGCATCCGGAAGTTCCTTGAGCAAATGATCGACCAGATTACTCGCGGACTCGCCCGTTACCGCAGGATTCGGCGGATAATAGCGGTTCAAGACAAAGATGTTACGCATTGCCCCTCTGATCCCATGCGGAATAGATTTCCATGAATATATCGTCGAGACTTTTCGTTATGGACCACTGCGGATAATGTGCTTTCATTTTATCCAGATTGCTGATGTAGCAGATATGATCACCCTCACGGTTCTTATCGACGTATTCATACAGCATTTTTCTCCCTGATATCGCTTCAATCCGTGCAAAGGCTTCGAGGATCGAAATAGAGTTCCCCCGGCCGCCCCCGATATTGTACACCTCCGCGATGCGGGGATTGTGATAGAACGCCTTGATGAACTGAGCAACATCATAGGAATGGATGTTATCCCTCACCTGCTTTCCCTTATATCCGAAGACGTTGTAGATTTTACCTTCGACATTGCATTTAACGAGATAGCTCAGGAAACCATGCAATTCCACTCCCGAATGGCTCGGGCCAGTCAGACAGCCTCCCCGGAGACAACACGTTTTCATGTTAAAGTATCTGCCGTATTCTTGGACCATGATGTCAGCAGCGACCTTCGAAGCCCCGAACAGAGAGTGCTTGGATTGATCGATCGTGAATGTTTCATCAATGCCGTTTGCAAAGCTCGAGTCATCGTATTCCCAACGGGTGGACAATTCCCGGAGTGCAATTGAATTCGGTGCATCGCCGTAAACCTTGTTGGTCGACATATGGATAAAAACGGCATCCCCACAGTATTGCCGGGTTGCCTCCAGAAGATTTAACGTGCCGGCTGCATTGGTGTCGAAATCGTCGAAGGGGCGGGAAGCAGCGAGATCATGACTCGGCTGTGCCGCCGTATGCACGATAAGAGATGGCCTGATGTCCCGCAGGATGTTCAGGATGCCGTGCCTGTCCCGGATATCCAGTTCGATGTGATTGAAATTTGCAACGGTCGATTCCAGACGTTTCTGGTTCCAGCGAGTGTCTCCTGCCGCCCCGAAAAAAGATGCTCGCATGTTATTGTCAATGCCGTAGACAGTGTCAAAATCCTCATGCAGGAGATTTACAACTTCCGAACCGATCAAACCTGATGATCCGGTCACAAGTAACCTTCGTGGCAACATAGCTTAACCCTTTCTCAATCTTATTTTCATAGGTTCGGATTCCGCCGGGAGAGCAGCTGCTCGTAAAAACCCATGGTCTCGTCGAAGCACCTGTCCCAGGAAAACTTCCTTGCCTGATCAAACCCCGCGGCGATGATGGCTCTGCGGAGCGATGCATCCTCCAGGCCGCGGATCCTGTCCGCCGTGCCCTGCGCATCACGGGGGTCCACGAGCACCCCGGCAGAACCGACGACTTCGGGAATAGACGATGCCCCGGTCGCCACGACCGGGCACCCCGCCCTCATCGCCTCAACCAGGGGGATGCCAAACCCTTCGTAACTCGACGGATAGAACAGGCAGACTGCGTTGTTGTACAGCAGGTTGAGCTCCCTGTTGTCCGGGCTCCCCAGGTGGCGATACCGGCCCGCCAGGCCGGCTTCAAGGTCCCGCGTCTCTGTCGCCGAGAGAGCACCGCCGCCGACCATGACCAGGTCGTAGTCGGGCAGCAGCCCCAGGACGGCCACGGCAGCGGCGAAGTTCTTATACCCGTCCCGAGCGCCGACGTACAGGATGTATTTCCCGGGCACCGGGCCACCAGGGATGCAGCCTCCCCCGCCCTGCTCCAGGGGGAAGTAGTCGTCCCCCGCGCCGGTGTGGATGACCCGCACCTCCTTCTCCCCGGCCCAGGGGTAGAAGTGGAGCAGGTCGGCCCGGGTATTCTCGGAGATGCAGATGATCCCGTCGGCATGCTCCAGCGCATACCTCTTCTGTACCGCGTGGACCAGCTTTTTCAGGCCGCTGTTGAACCGTTCGTAAATGAAGTCATACACAGTCACGACATTGACAACGTCTCTCTGCCTGCAGACCCGGTAGTAGCTGGAGTGGAACAGCGACATGCCGCGTATCTTCGCCTGGAGGGGGAGATACCGCAGCAGCCGCAGGGGGAGCCGTTTCTCGTACAGTATCCGCCCCTTGTCGAGGGCCAACTCCTCCCTGAAAATGTTGCCACACGGGCCATGCTGCTCGATGAACGTCGCGTCGGCGCCGGAGCGCATCAGCCGCCTGGCGTGCTCGGCCCAGTAGACGGAGATCCCCCCGGCCTTCTGCAACTGGAACACGATGTTGTCCACGTATAGTTTCAAGCTCATTCCTTGCCGCCAGGCTTCGCCAGCCCGGCACGTTCCCGGGAAATGCTAGAACTGCAGGCCGTTCCCCAGCAGTATCGTCGTCAGTTTAAGCGTGGCCGACCCGCTGCCCCGCAGGGTAATGGTATTGTCACCCGCCTTGAGCTGCGGCAGGTCGGGCATGGCAATGGCCGAGAGCTGCACGCCGTCCCGGTTGAATACCCGCGCCGTCCCCTCGCCCCAGGACTCCAGATACTCTCCGGTCTTCAGCAGTATCGGGATCGAGGTCTGCTTCGCGCCGACAGATATGACCGGATCCTTGAGGGAGGACTCTTTCTCCGCAAGCGCCTCAACCAGCATGACCGTGCACGGTATCGGCTTAGTGCCCGGCAATCGCATCCAACGGAAGTTGACCGCCGTAATATCCTTGTAATTGAATCCCTGCATTGCCGAATTGAATGCGTAATTGGCGGGAGCGGGCCGGAACTCCGGGAGCAACCGTTCAGTGGTCGGCTCGGGTATGACCACGGTCTTTTCCCCCGTAACGTCGAGATCGACATAATAGTCGCGGTAGAAACCTCCCCCCGACTCGAGTTGAATGTTCAGGACTGCCGCCGACGCTCCGGCCATGGGCACCGGACCGTCCGTTTTCAGCGTGACGGCAAGGGCGCGATGGGTTGAAAGGTCGCGGGCTCCGCCAGCCCGGGCCATGCCCGTCACGGCCTGCGTGGCTGTGGACTTCGACACATCGATCCGGCCGACCAAAGCTCCGGGCATGACCAGGTTTGACCCGTGCGCCTTCAGTGCGAGGGGGGTATCGGGGCTCAAGAGACGGATGTTGGCTCGCTCGCCGACCTTGGCCAATTCCGGCCCCGCCTGGATCCGGAACTTGAAGTCCTGGGCAGCGAAGCCGTTTTTAACCCTCACCTCTCCGGAAGCACCGACTCTCTGGACATCGTACCTGACCGGCAGAAACTCGTGGCGGCTCCCCTTCTTCGACTTGTGCCATTCACCGGACCGCAATCTGTCACGTATCGCTCCGGGCACCGCATTACTGAGCCGCAACTGTTCATACTCCCCGAGCAGCTGGAATATTTCACCGGTCCTGCCATTCCCCTTCAATGCGGCAAAACTGGTTTCGAGGGACACCGGGACGTCCAGCGCAAGCATCCGGACGGCATAGAGCTCAATTTCATCGGGCGTGGTAGCCGGGTAGTCCGGAGCGCTCGCCAGAAAGCCCGTCCACCCGAGTTGCACGGGCATGAAGTTACTGCCGTAGAACTTCAGCATGTCGGCGATCTTGTGGGTGTCGAGATAGGGCTTCGGTGCGACCGCGGGAAAATCGCCGGAATAACCCCGCGTGGAGATGTGCCAGGTCCAGTGGGAGACCGCGGACCCCTCCACCAGCAGGTCGCGCTTCACCCTCTTCCATATCTCCATCTGCTGCTGCCCGGCCCAGTACCAGCAGGGACCGTTCACGCAGTTCCCCTCCCCGCCGTCGAAAAAGATCATGTCGAAGCCGCAGCGGTTTATCACCCCGGCGACCCGCTCGGCCAGCTCGTCCTTCAGCGGGCTCCTCAGGTCTGCCATGTACGAACCGAAGTATTCGGCCAGGTGATGGATCTTCGTCCCCGCCCGGTGGGGAGCTGCCTTTGTCCCCCCGTACCCCCGCGTGACCTGGGTGAGCACCGTGGAACCCGGCCCGCCGACCGCCTGGTAGTGGATGATCTCGTCGTCGATCCTGACCTCGTGGGAGGAGCCGTACGGACCGCTCTGGAAATGGGCCATGCCGCTCCTGGCCACGACATCCCGGGCACCGGCATCGAGGTCGGTGGCCAGCGTCTCCACGGTGTCGCTCACCAGCCACCGGACCTGGGGGCCGCGGACAAGGGGGTCGTTCTTGTCCACGAAGCTGGTCAGCATGTGCATCCCCACCTTGAGGCCGGCCTTGTGGCACTTGTCGATCACCGCCTTCAGACTCTCCTCGCCCCGGGGGAAGCTGCTCCTGTTGATCGGATAGGAGCCGTTGGACGAGGCCCAGGTGGTACTGTAGATCATGATGTACCTGAAACCGGCCAGCCTGGCGAGCCGGATCGTCTCGTCGGCATTCGCCTCCGTCAGGTCGGTGAACAGGTAGCTGCTGCGGGCGTCGGACGAACTCTTCGCCCATGAACCCCCGATTTTCGGCGACGGAAGCCCGAACTCCCCCTCCACCTTCCGCACGGTCTCCAGCAGCCGGTGGGTCGGCACGGCGACGAGCGCCGCCTTTTCCCCCACCATGCCGTACTCCCGGTAAACCGACGCCACGAGCATCCCCTCGGCTAAACGGGAATCGACCTTGTCGCTCAGCCCCATGAGGCTGACCGCACTCTTCTCGTCCCAGGAGACGGTCAGCAGCACACCGGAATTCGCCAGCCCCCTCACCCGCAGCTGGGCGAGCCGCACCTCGTCGACACCCGCCCCGTCGAGACGGGCAAGCTCGAAGACGATCCGGTCCGGGGCGGCGGCAATGCGGAACTCGGCGGATACCGATGATCCCCCGAACTCGGCCCGGTACAACTCCCCCGCCCGGGTCAGCCGGGAGACCGGAAAGGTCCTCCCCCCGCTCCGCACCGAGGCAAAGGGAACGCCCCCTCCGGCAAGGAGTTCCCGGCCCGTATCCTTGGCCCGCAGGCTCCTGCTCGTGCCATCGTCCCCCAGCACGTAGCGCGCTCCGGCGGTTTCGAACACGAACTCCCCGGCAGAGGCCGAGCCAACGACGCCGCACAGGACCGCCAGGGTGACGGCGAGGCGACAGAACAACCGGGACAGTGAGCGGTCAGGCGTCATGTAGGGGTCCTGTGATTCTCCGGTCTGTGACCGGGTAGCGTCCACGGGGAGAAAACATCAGTGGGCTAGGAAGGTAGAGGGGTTGGCCCCCTCGGGATCCAGCACGCGGCAGCTGTAGCCGAGTTCGCCCAGGTATGCCAGGCAGCTCTCCCGCAGGGCGTCCGAGTGGGTCGACAGGAAGATTTTCGGCCTGGCGGCACGCAGGGTTTCCTGGGCACCTTCGAGCACCGCCAGCTCGGCGCCTTCCACATCGATCTTGATGACATCCGGCACAAGCCCCAGCTTTCGGGCAACGTCATCCACCGACATAGTGGGGACCAGCTGGCCATGCTCCCCCGGCTGAGGATCGCCGGCAATATGCCCCATGGCGAAGTTCTCGCCGGAAGCGAAGAAAACCAGCGACAGGGAATCGGAACAGGCGGCCGGGATCACCGTGACGTTGCCCGCTCCGTTGAGTGACAGATGGCGGTAGAGGTAGGCAAGGTTCCTCACGACCGGCTCGAACGCGACCACCTTCCCTTCCCGTCCCACCTGCCGGGAGCCGAGAAGGGTGTAAAAGCCCACATTTGCGCCGATGTCGAAAAACACATCCCCCTTCTTCAGGGTTGCCGCCATGGCCTCGGCCTGTTCCGGCTCCATCATGTTGAAGTAAACCGTCGCACCGCCCCCCTCCCCTTCCAGGGCACCGAGGATGAACCGGGCACCACTCAACGGCCCGCGCATGATCGGGTAGGCAATCCGGGGGAGCAGCTTGCCAAAAACTGTCCGTGCGACAGTTCTCAAGATAGTCATCATGGGACTCCCTCCTGCATTATCAGCCTGAAAGCACAACCATGTTCGTATTTATTTGGTACTCTCATTCAAGCAGTTAACCACTGCCCTATAAACATCGTCAACTCCGGTTGAGAGGATACATGCCATATTATTTTCTGTGCACTCCTCCAACATGCATCCCTCACATGGCACTGCATGCCGTAAAACAACATGATCATCTCCATAGGGGTACCATGCTCCAGGATAATCTCTCGCCGAATACAGGCCCACACATCTGACCCCCATGAATGCTGCCATGTGCAATGTCCCCGTGTCATTGCCGATATACAGAGAGCATCTTTCCAGTGCAGCCATGGACTCACGGATATTCAGAGTCCCCGCAGCGAGGTACCCACGACCCCAGCTCGCTAAAAGCTCTCTTCCAAGAGACTCATCTTCATCACCACCAAATACAACCGGCCAGATATCGTGGCTGTCGATCAATTGTTGCACTAGGTCCCTGAATCTCTCTTTTGGCCAGACTTTGGCAGGCATTTTCGATCCGGGACCGATCGCAATCCACAAACGACCACCATCGTCATTACCATGCCGGAGCAACTTCTCAACACTTTCTCTCTCTTCCTCAGATATGTTGAGGTATTGTCCGCTCTTTACGATTGGGGGCACTGACAATCCCGAGGCTGTCAGTCTTGACAACAATTGATCGCTCATGTGAGGAATAGTTGGTAATGGATAAGAAGCTGTGCCTGCTTGCGGCGTGGTAAAACCTGACATGCCAATAAATTTTTTTATTCCGGAACATATAAAAAACAATTTGTCTCGCTTGATACGCGGATTATTACCTTCTGTGCGGACCAGATATATCAGCGTCTTAATGCCTCTCTTGCGTATAACAACAAGAAGTTTAGCCATTCTCAGCAGGTATAAGGCTTTACCTAAGAACGAGTTGTCAATTTTATACAAAATATAATCATCAATCAGACCACTCCCTTCAAGAATGTCATGACATTGAACCCTGTTCTTTCCACTTTGGAGATCAGTAAGCAATGTAATGTGGGCGAGAGGGAAATTTTCTCTAACAGCTCGAAGTGCTGGCAATGCGACAAGCGTGTCGCCGAGAGACCCAAGATGATATACAAGTATCCTGTCATTCTTCATTCAAACGACCTATTGTTGATTCTTCCAAACTGTCCTGAGAATGCTGTTCAAGCCAATATTGGCCAACGTACCGTGTATGACATCCCTACATAATCGTCCTTGAGGGTAACCCAAATGATACATATTCTGGCTATAGACAAGATTGAATCCAAATGACTCCATCAGACGAGATAACGATATTCGTGAAAAATACTGTACATGATGTGGCAACCAGAATTCCCACTTATTGCCTTTCAATCTCGCCAAACCTCCGTGAACATCGGGAACTTCAATAAGAACCAGACCTCCGGGTGTGAGTCTCTCTTTTATCAAGCCAACAATTTCTTTTGGATTCAACACGTGTTCCAACACGTGGAAAAGGGTAATGACGTCAAACTCACGATATTCTTTCAGGAAATCTGTAATATTGTTACATTGCCAGTTTACTTCTGGATAATTTTCCTTCAAAAACGAAATGGCATTCCTCGATTCTTCAACACCCCAAACTTCAAAATGCTGCCGTTGAAAATTGATGGCGGTCTCACCTAAACCACATCCAAGCTCAGCCAAGCGTCCCTTATTAGCCGTGATGTCGGTGATAACCTTTACGCGCCTCGAAATAAACGGCTTATCAGGAACAATATCTGACTTTTCTATATGGTCGTAGTAATCCTTATCAGCATAGGGATAGACAAATTTCTCAGTGTCTAACGATATGTGCCCACAGTCATCGTTAGTACATTCAAGTACGTCAAGTTCACCTCTGCATGCACTAACAGTTTTATGCGAACATAAAATGCAAAACGCCATATCAACTCCCTTATTCAGTGGAAAATCAGACTTTAAAACGGAATAAATCAAATCATTTCTGAGAAATAAATCCTCAGACCTATAAAACTAAATCATCAACTATATCCGCTTTTTCAAAATGAGCCACACTACATAGGCAACGCCAAAAACAATTGGCAGGTCACGGAATCTGACGAGAAACTGCCCGATACTGGCCTCCAACCCCAAGGAAAAGATGATGCATAAAGGGGCAAGCGGGTGAGTCGCCAGACGTTCCTCCGAAAGCAGCCAGACGCAAAACAGCGTCCAGACAATACCAACAAGCCCGAAAGCCAATATCCCGGCAAGATAGCCGTAATTGCCGACAAACTCGAAGGGGATACTCACTCCGATATTGTAATCATAGTTATCAGGATCAGGGCCAAGCTCGCGGGCAAAAAAGTTCCCCATGTTCAGCTCAGGTTTATCAGGGTAAATTGCCCGTGGGACAAGCGCCAACAACCCTTCTGACAAGGTATTGTTCCAGGGTCCGGACATAAACGAGGATTCGGAAGCAATACGACCTGCATATTCATATATCTCCCGAAAAGGTGACTCGATATTTACCTCGCGTAAATTAAACTCGCCTAGCTGCAAACCGCTCCCAAGGGCCTGTTTGAACAACTCCGTGCGCTCTTCCGGCGTCGTTATCTGAATGACCTCCGCGGCAAACCGCATCTGCCTCACAAATGGCTCGACGATACTGAGATAAAACAAGGCAAGGACCAGGATCATTATTATGGGTAACTTCTGCCTCCATACAAACAAGACAATGAAAAGGATGGCGAAGCTCATGACCATCGCCCCTTTCCAACCGGAGGTAAACGCGTTAACAGTGTTAAAAATTATCAAACCAATGGCTATGAGCTTGAACTTGAAGGCATGACTTTTGACAGGTCCGGCAAGATACCCCATTACCCCGACAGTGGCTAAAAATGAAATGGTTCCTATTGCTTCGAGCGTAGAAACGAACCAGTTTTCGCTTACTTTTGCACCGAGATAGTTAATTGCCTGGCTACCAACCATGCCAAATCGAGCAAGGATCATGACAACAAGGGTAATGATGCCCCCTATCAACCAGTAAGCAAAAATAGTATTTGGCCGGTAGAGGGGTCCTTGGGGCATAAGAAACGAAAGCCCCTTTATTTTTCCCCTGGTGTAGCGCAACGTGATGTTTGCACAGAATGCATAAAAGGGAGAACCTATGGCAACGATCCAGAGCGCTGTTCCACCTGAGGCTACATACTTGGAAAGCATGTCTCCGTCGCCTCTTAACAGGGCAAAAGGGATTGCAAGGCTTGGCCCCACGGCAAACCACCAGTGGAACAGAAAAACAACGGCTTGCACGGGGTTGATGAGCGGCTTGCCTCTCAACAGGTAGAGTGCGATGTACGTACCCGTGGCAAGTGCCATCTGGCCGGTGACAACCGACAGCTGTGCATCGTCGGCGGCGTTGAACAAGAACATGAGGAGAATGGCCGGTGCAAAGCAGAAGGCAACGATATACCAACGATGCACCCAACTATGTTCGAGCACGTCGGCATTGCCGACCAGTACCAGGTTATTTCGTATCAGCTGTTCATCATTCATGTTCATACCGGTCAACCCAGGTAACGCGGCGCCATCACGGGCCCCGACGAGGAGCCCAGGGGATTCCTGAACCCGTCATTCACGGCCATGACGAGGGCCCGGAATTTTTCGAAGCGGAACAGCAGCAGCAGGGCCGCGCCGTAGTAGCAGAACCACCCGGCAAACGCGAGCAGCGCGGCAGAGCGCTGGAGCAGGGACTCCCCGTGCTTGCGTATGAGGTAGAGGCGGTTGCGGTTGGTGATGTAGACGCTGAAGGGTGAGGTCGTCCCCCCGTACCGCTGCTTCTTCAGCGTGTTCACCGTTGCCGAGACCTTGTGCCTGATGACGGCACCGGGGAGGTACTGCAGCCGCAGGCGGGCGTGCCGGGCCCGCAGGCACCAGTCGCTGTCCTCCCAATAGGCGAAGAAGTGGTCGTCGAACCCGCCGATCCGCTCCAGTGCCTCCCGCCTGACGAACATGCAGCACCCCGAGAGGAACGGCACGTCACCGACGGCGTCGTACTGGCCGGCATCGTCCTCACCCTGGCCGACGTGGGAAAAGCCGAGGGACCAGTGGTGGTACCGGGCACCGGCATACCAGATGCGCCGGCCGGGTCCGTCGTAGAGGATCTTCCCGCTGCAGGCGGAGACCTCGGGATGGCCGTCCATGTGGCTCTTCAGCGTCCCCAGGCACTCCCGCTCCACGATGGTGTCGTTGTTCAGGATCCAGACATAGTCGCAGCCGGCGGCCAGGAGCCTAGTGATCCCGATGTTGTTGGCCCCGGTGAACCCGGCGTTTTCCCGGTTGCGGACCAGGTCGACCTCCGGGAACCTCTCCGCGATCAGGTCCGCGGAGTTGTCGCGGGATGCGTTGTCGACCACGACGATCCGGTCGGGGGTGACGCTCCCCGCACGGAGCGACTCGATGCAGGGGATCGTGAACCCGGCCCCGTTCCAGTTGACGAGGACGACGCCGACAGCCCCGGGGGCCATGTCCGGACGGCTGGTCATGCCAGGGGCTCCCCCGCGAGGTAGAACGCCGCCTGGTCCCCGTCGCTCCGGGCATTCAGCAGGGCGGCCTCCCTCTCGTACGTTTCGATCTGGGCCGGGGAAAACCGCGACCTCTCCGGGTGGACGGCGTACGACCGGTCATCGGCCAGGGGGATCCCCCCTGCGTACTGCTCGCTCGCCCAGAACTGGCTGGCCGTGGAGTCGTAGACTGTCTTCAGCAGGGTGAACCCCGCCTCCCTCGCCAGCCCGGCAAGCCCCTCTTCGGTGAAGATGACGAAGTGGCGCGGCGCGTCGAGCTGGAACCAGTTCTCCCCGTAGGTCCGCCAGGCGTGGGTCCCCATGACCGGGATCCTCACCAGCACCCTCCCCCCGGGCTTCAGCACCCTTCTGACATGGTCCAGCGCCTCCCGGGGGGCGGGCATGTGCTCCAGGCAGTGGTGCAGCATGACGCAGTCGAAGCTCCCCCCGGTCTCCTCCAGGCTCTGTTTCAGGACCCGGGCGCCATTCGCGAAGGTGAGCGGTGCGCGGAGGTAGGGGTCGATCCCCGTGGCGGGGAAGCCGGCGTCCTGGAGGTTGGCGACGAGGGCTCCGCTGCCGCTCCCCACGTCGAGGATGGTGGCCCCGACCGGGAGTTCCAGGTTCTTCAGCCATTCGATGTAGGGGGGCGGGGGGAAGAACCGGGAGAGGAGACCCCCGGCGATGCCGGGGCGGCCGAGATAGTGACCGTCCCGCCACCCCTTGAGGAGGCCGGCGAGCCGGCGGTAGGGTCGGGAGGTGTAGGAGTAGTAGGTCTCGGGGTAGTAGCGCCCCATCTGGGCCGGGATGTCGACGATGGAGAGGCTCCCACAGCCGCCGCACTCGATGTAGTCGAACCCGTCCCCCAGCCCCAGGTACTTTTCCCGGAACAGGTGGTGCCGGTTCCCCCGGCTGTTTCCGCACACCCGGCATCCGCCCATGACCCTACTCCTCACGCCGCAGCACCGCGGCGCAGATGGGGCCCCGGGGACCCTCCCACCTGTTGTCCGTGACGAATCCCGACCTGACCGCCCGGAGGAAATCCATGATCCCCGACCGCTCCAGCAGGCTCCGCAGGGGGCTAATGGGGGGAAGGGGCTGGCTGGAGAGGAGCTCTCCGCGGGCGTCGAAGACCGGCCGCTTGTCCGCCGGGGGGACCGGCGGGAGCTTCGGCCTCAGGTAGGCCGCATTGAAGGGGGAAAAATCGATGAAGGAGACGGTGCAGCCGTGGCGCTCGGCCAGGTATGTCAGCGCCTCCTCGCCGAACCACCAGAGGTGCACGGGGGGGTGGTCGGTCTCCCACGCGGCATCGGGGTAGGCGGACTTGTTCGGGGTGGTGACGAGGAGCTCCCCCCCGGGGGCGAGGAGGGAGACGGCCTCGGCCAGGAACCCGTGGACGTCGGGGAGATGCTCGATGAGCTGGTTCATGATGATGGCGTCGTACCGCTCGCCCCGGGCCCGGAGCTCCCCCAGGGTCGTGCAGGCGTAGTAGGGGCCGTACTGCTCCCGTGCCCAGGAAACCGCCTCGGACGAGATGTCCACGCCGGTGACGGTGAAGCCGTCTTGGGCCAGGGCGTGGGTGAAGTACCCCATGCCGCAGCCGACCTCCAGGACGCTCAGCCGCTCCCCTCCCCCCCGCCGCTGCCGCAGGTGGCTCGCCACGGCCCAGTAGGACTCCTCCTGTGCCATCAGGTAGTCGAGGGGGCGGCGCCGGGCGAGGACCTCCCGGGCGTAGCGGTCGTAGCGGTTGTACCCGGGCACGTTCGCCACGTTGGCGTAGATCCGGGCGTAGATCTCGTCCGACACCTCCAGGGGGGAGGCGAAGGAGGAGCGGCACCCTTCGCACTCCAGGATGGTGTACGTCATCCCCTGCTGGTAGCCGGTGGCGGTGTCGGTGACGACATGGACGCCGCTGCCGCAGAGGGGACACTGTTCATGGTTCGGGGTCGTCATTCAATCCTTCCGGCGGTTCAGCACCGCGATCACGACAAAGTAGAGGAGGAAGCTCAGGAGCAGCGCCAGGCCGAGGCCGAGGGCGCCGAGGCTGATCAGGGACCAGCTCAGCACGACCAGGGCCACGCCCCAGAAACCGTTAGCGCAGAGATTGGTCCACATGCGCCCTTCGGCCGTCCACGCGGTGATGACCGGTGACTGGACGATCTGGGCGAAGGTCGCCAGCTGCACGACCACGAACACCGGCCAGTGCACCCGGTAGCTCGCCCCGTAGAGGGCCATGACGAGCGGGCTCGCCAGGGAGAGCCCGACCAGGAACGGCAGGGCAATGATGATGTTGATCTTCCGGTAGAGCGCCCGCGCGTCATCCTGCCCCCCGTCCGGCGCCTGTGACGACATGATCGGCAGGAAGACCTGGGCAGCGATGCCGGGGAGGAAGAGGAGGAGCTGGCGCCACTGGGTGACGACGTTGTAGGCGGCCATTTCGGAGAAGCCGCCGGGCTGGTTGACCAGCATGACGTTGCAGGCCCACGCGGCGGGGGTCACGAGGGTGTTCGCCAGCATGGACGGCAGGCTGAAGCGCCAGAGCCTGTCTCTTATACACATCTCCGAGCCCACGAGACCGTACTAGATC
>CALMBF010000038.1 GCA_937860145.1 uncultured Geobacter sp. | reverse complement strand
AGAGCCGCACCCCCTGCCGGCAGCGCAGGTACGCCCCGGAATGCATCAGGGTCTTGCCGTAGCTGGCGGCGAAACAGGTGGCACAGGCCGTCGGGTCGTCGGGGTCCAGGACCCGCAGCCCCGGCCCGAACCGGGCGACCGTCTCCGCCCCTACCAGCAGCTCCTCCGGGGCCCGGTCGTCCAGGGACCGGTCCAGGTACTCCCCCAGGGTGCGGCAGGCCTGCTCCGGCAGGGAGGGGAGCTGCCCCAGGGGCCCCCTGGCCGCGGCCAGGTAGTACCGCTCCCGCCGCATCGGCACCCCCAGGCTCGTGGGGCAGAGGAGGAGCTCCCGCAGGTCGTACCCCCGCCCGGAGAGGACCGCCACGAGCCGCTCCCGTGCCTGGGAGTCGAGGAACCCCGGCACGTTCTCCAGGGCGAGGGAGGGGGGGAGCTTGCCGTCCGGCAGCCGCTCCAGGACCTCCAGGATGCGGCCCAGGCTGGCGGCCCGGGGGTCGTCCAGGTCCCGCCGGTTCCCCCGCACCGAGTAGGGCTGGCAGGGGGGGGAGAGCCACCAGAGGTCCGCCGCCGGGGTGGCCAGCTCCCAGGGGGTGACCCGGGAGAGGTCGACCCGCACGGCCTGGTGTTCCGGGTGGTTGACGCGGTAGGTGGCGAGCACCGCCGGGTCGTGGTCCATGGCGCAGACCACCCGCCCCTCCGTGCCGGAGAGGGCGGCGGCCAGGCCGCCGATGCCGCAGAAGAGTTCCAGGGTTCGCATGGGGCAAGTCTAGTGCAGATGGGGGGAAAAGGGAAGGGGGAGCAACGGGGTGGGTGCTGCCAGGCCGGCTTGTCGGCCCGGTCTTGCTTCCTGGTCGGGACTTCGCTTTCCCTATCTAGTCGTTAGTCATTCTTTGGGGCCCGACCCGACTGACTTCCGCGGCAACGACCAGTTGTACCTCGACGCCAGCAAGCGCAGGATAATGACGGTTGAGGCCGAAAGCAGCGCTACAAGGTTTGGCGGCAGCGCAGTCAGTTGCAGCACGTAAAGCAGGGCTCCCCCGGCAAGACAGGCAGAAGCATACACCTCCCTCTGCAGAACCATGGGTACTTTGGCTGAAAGCAGGTCACGGAGCATCCCTCCAGCCGTGGCAGTCATCACTCCCATCATAACGGCGCCGAAAAACCCCAACCTGTATTCAATGGCCTTGTAGGTACCGATCACCACAAACGTGCCGAGTCCGAACGCATCGAAATAGGTCAAGGGATGGGTGAGAAATTCCAGCCGGTTGTGAAAGATAAATACCACGATGGAAACCGCGACCGAAAGATAGAGGTACGTCTCGTCCTTAAAGATAAAGGGGGGGGTGTCGCCCAACAAGAGATCACGCAGCGTACCGCCTCCCGTCGCGGTAACGAGACCCAGTACCAGGACACCAAAGACATCCATATCCCGGCGAATCCCGGCCAGAGCCCCTGAGGCGGCAAAAGCGGCAGTTCCCAACAGGTCAAAGGTATAAAGCAAAGTCATAAAGACGCGCTCCGTAGGTTTGTAAAAAATTTTGTGTCAATAGTTTTCGGGGTTTGCTGTATTGCTATTTTCAACGGGGTGGGAGATCACCTGCCGGCTTTTATGGCAGGTGTATCTTCCTGGTTGGACGGTCTATACATAGAAGGACAAGACGATCAGTGGATCGCCTCCTTTGTCTGTCGACCGCCAGTTAATAAAAGCGCTGCACTCGATGAGTGCGTCAAAAGCTTCTGGATTTCGTTCCTTTAAATCTCTGGCATTATCGATGTGTAAAGAAACCATGCCGTCACTGTAGCAGTAGTCGCTCATACAGTCGTTCCAGGCGTCCATATTTCGGCCGTAGTAGTGAGGGAAATCGAAGGTTTTCGCAAAGAAGTCATGAAATTTCTCCCAATCTGCGAGGATATTTCCATCAACTCGGTGTTTTATCATCTTTCTTCTCCGTCCAACTTATTGATTAGCTGTCGGTTAATATTGCCTAAATAAGCTATTTATTGCCTATATTGGTGATAAGTAGCTTATTTAGGCAATACTGAAGGTGCCTAAACCGGAAACGTGTGACCCCCATGTCCGGCCGCACCGGAGCCCCGGACAACCTTCGGGATTCACTCCTCTTTTAACCTTCGCGACCACGCCGAACTATACGGCTAAATCCCGCTTCTGTAAAGCCGGCTCATGAAATACTTGAACTTGGATGGGTCTGAGAGGGGGGAGGCGGAGTGGGCTACTCCAGGGTGCGGCGCTGCTTCTTCTTGTCGGCGTGCTGCTTCTTGGCGGTGAGGCGCCGTTCGACGGAGCCCTTGGTGGCGCGGGTGGCGATCCGCTTCTTGGCCTTGCGGCTCCGTTTCTCCAGGGCGAGGCGGAGCCGCTCCAGAGCCTTTTCCCGGTTCTGGAGCTGGGAGCGGCTTTCCGACGCCTGGGCGACGATCCCCGTGGGGAGGTGGCGGATCCGCACCGCCGAGTCGGTGGTGTTGCGGTGCTGCCCGCCGGGCCCGGAGGCCCGGTAGAATTCGATCTGCAGGTCGCTGTCCTTGATCTCCACCGGCATGATTGGTTCCTTTGCCTGCAACCCCGCCTGCCGTGTCGGCCGGGGAGGTTGCCGGAATGAGAGCATCCGGGCTCTTTCGTCGCACGCCGTGGCACCATGAAGCGGTACCAGCCGATACTGTCTGAGCCCGCAGGGCGAGTTTATCGGCTGGAGCGGAATGTGCCCGGCAGTGCAGAAAGAGGCCGGCAGCTCGAATGCAGGCGGCCTCCCCGGCCGACACGCTCCGCTGCCGGCCAGTCCCCTAGCAGGTTGTCGAAAAACCCAGGCTGTTCAAAAATAGTCAGATCGTCGCACCCGCAGAAAGCCCCACGGAGGCGTAGCAGCGCTACGCCGCACACGGCGGCTTTCGAGGACGGCGGCGAGATGGCTGTTTTTCAACAGCCGCCTACTCGTGCGCAGGCAGGAGGTAGCGGCCGACATAGTTCTTGGAAAACTGATAGGCGGTGCGGCCGCAGCGCTTGCTCTTGTCGTGGGACCACTTGATCGCCTCCAGCTCCAGGTCCTTGGTGAGGGGGATCTCCACCTTCCGCTCCCGCGCCTCCCGGGCGATGGCCAGGCGGACGGCGTCCAGGTAGCGGTCCTGGGAGAAGGCGTAGAAGGCGACCCAGAGGCCGAAGCGGTCGGAGAGGGAGACCTTCTCCTCCACGGCCTCGCTCTGCTGCAGCTCGCCGTTGACGAATTTCCCCCCCAGGTGGTCGGTCTCGTACTCCGGGAGGAGGTGGCGCCGGTTGGAGGTGACGTAGATGAGGACGTTCTCCGGCGGGGAGTAGACCGAGCCGTCGAGGGCGCTCTTGAGCATCTTGTAGGAGAGCTCCCCCACCTCGAAGGTGAGGTCGTCGCAGAGGAGGATGAAGCGGTAGGGCTGGTCTTCCACGGCGGAGAAGATCTCGGAGAGGTAGATCAGGTCTTCCTTCTCGATCTGGATGACCCGCAGCCCCCTGGGGGCGTACTCGTTGAGGAGGGCCTTCACCAGGGAGGACTTGCCCGTCCCCCGGGAGCCCCACATGAGGGCGTTGTTGGCCGGGAGGCCGGCGAGGAACTGGCGGGTGTTGTGGATCATCACCTTCTTCTGCTCCTCCACGCCGAGGAGCTCGTCCAGGGTGGTGGTATCGGTGACCTTGACCGGTTCCAGGTAGCCGGAGAAGGAGTGGCGGCGCCAGTTGGCGGCATAGCAGGTTTCCCAGTCAACGGGCTTGACGGTGCGGGGGAGGAGCATCTCCACGGAGCTCAAGACCCGCTCCAGGCGGGCAACGACGTCGGGTTTCAGGTTGAACATAGGTGTGTCTCTTTCGCGATGAATTGCGCACCACCCGCCGCGGCCGACACCGGGGCTGCCGGGACAACGCGGGCGGGGTGAAGTATGGGCTGGGGAAACGTCGGACAGGGGAGGGAGTTCCATGGGGCCGATACCGGTTGCGGAGTGAACTGTATACTCCACCCCGCAACCGCTTGTCAAACTGAATAGCGTTTGAATCCGGCAGGTTAAACAATCATCATCTGACCGTCAGGTGGTCGTCTCGATGCAGTCCTTCCGTTCCCACGAGTCGAGCTCGCCGTTGTCCAGGCGGACCTGCACCGTCTCACCCGCATAGGTGCAGCCGAAGGATACTCCCCGGGCACCGGTGCGCAGGTTTTTCAGCCGGACCGGTTCTTCCCGCTGCTCGGTCCGGTAACATACGCTGTCGTACTGTGTCGTTCTCATGATCCGTACCTCCCGTCACCGCTTCTGGCGTCAGAGCGTTTTCAGGTTGGAGAATTCGCCCCATTCCAGGTAGCAGTGGGGTCGTTCGATGAAGTCGTAAATCTCCTCGATCTCTTCCAGGTGCCCCTGCTCATCCTCGGCGAGCATGGCGAGCAGCTTCCTCGTCCCCTCGCTCTTTTCGGCCCTGGCAACACCCTGGAAGAGCCTGATGAACTCCTCTTCCGCATGGACCACGTGCTCGAAGGCATCCCGGTCGTTCTTCATGGCCTTGATCAGGTCCCGGTCGAAGACGAGCCGGGGGAACCCGTAGTCGAGGGTCTCCGCCCGGTCAAGGAGCTGAGTCTCCGTCTCGGCCCCCTTCCCGGCCATGATTTCGTCGAGCCGCGCGAGGTGCCGTTTCTGGGCGTCGGCCAGGAGTTCGTACAGCTCCTTCATCTCCGCGTCCCGGGCCCGGGCGCCGAGGGTTTCGTAAAAGGAGAGGCAATCCCGTTCGAATTGTGTCATGTATTCCACGGCGTTCATGACGTTCACCTGCCTTTTTGATTTAACTATAGCACAGAGCGCCAAAGAGGACAAAACAACTCTCCTTGACCCTGAATGCCGGTGTGGTAACCGCGCTCCCGCACAAAAAAACGGGGAGAGTGTCGCCACTCTCCCCGCTTCTCTTTCCGTCCTGCCTGCAGCCGTGGGCTAGAACAGGTAGTAGACCCCCAGGCCGAGGGTGTACTCGTCGATCTTGTTAATCTTCTCGCCAGTTTCCACCAGTGTCCGGCCGCCCATGAACTTGTAGGCGACTTTCGGGAGGATGTAGAGGTTCTTGACAACTTCGATGTAGGGAGCGACCTCGAGTTCCAGGTCGTTGGCGGACCTGACATCTTCTTTACCGAAGGCATCGTCTACGCCGTGACCCTTGGCGGTGTACTTGGCCGCCACATCCAGGGTGTAGTGATGGCCGAATTCGATCTCCGCACCGAGAGTGAGGTTGTGGTTGGTCTGGCCGGCATGCTGCTTGACGACGAACTCGGGCTGGTACTTGACGTAGGGGATGACGATGTGGAGGTTCTTGGAGACCGCCACGTAGGGGGCGTAGCTGTTCCGGCCGGTCCCCGTGTTCTCTTCCCCGTCGGAGGCGGTGGTTGTCTTCCAGTCGACACCGACGGCGGCGTCAAAGGGGAGCTTCACGAGGGACTTGGTCAGGGCGTAGCGGGCACCGAGGGTGAGGTCGCCGAAGCCGTCCTTCTTGATGATTTTACCGGCTTCCATATTAATTTCGTGCTGCACCATGGTGTAGGGGAGGGCGATGGAGAGTTTCAGCCCCGGGGCCACGCCGACCCCGATTGCGGCAATGGCTGCGGTCTTCTCGTCCTGGACCGTTTCTCCTCCCAGTTTGCCATCGAGATTGCTGTAGGCAACATCTACCCGTGCCTCGACATGGCCGGGCTCGGGGACGTCGGTGACGAGCAGCTTGTGCTCGGCAAGGGCGCTGGATGCGGTAACAAGTGACAGCAGTGCGGCAAGTACGACGGTTTTCTTCATTACTGACTCCTTTGCATAGTAGTGTCCCCGGCTCTGCCCGGGAAATAACAAAACGCCTCATAATGCTTTAATGTTGCTTCGGAGTCAAGGAAAACGGCCCCAGCGGGCATAAAAAAAGGGGGTACAGCAGCGGCTGTACCCCCCGGGAAGCAGTGCTCCGAGCCCTTACTTCTTCATCTCCTGGGCATCCTTGGTCACGGCATCCTTCATCTCCTTGGCGCCCTTGGCGGTGGCATCCACCTTCTCCTTCTTGGCTGCAGCCTTCCCTTCGGCCTTCTTCACCTTGGCGGCAGCGGCTTCCTGCTTCTTGGCAGCCTTTTCCCTGGCAGCGGCCTCCTTCTTGGCGGCCTTCTCTTTCAGTACGGCCTCTTTCTTGGCCGCCTTCTCCTTCAATTCCACATCCTTCTTGGCGGCCTTCTCCTTGGCGGCCTCCTGCTTCTTGGCAGCGGCATCCACGGAGGTGGCAGCCTTGTCCAGGGCCTTGTCGGCTTTCTCCAGGGGGTCAGCGGCAAGGACCGGAACGGCCAGGAAGGTGCTCAGGGCAAGGGCGGCAAGCAGGGCAGACGTTTTTTTCATGGTGATCCTCCTTCAGGGTAGTTTCCTGCTCTTTACCTGAAAATCCATTCATTATCAAGCAGAAGAACGCGGACCTGAGGATAGGGAGGCTCGGCGGCCCCTGTTTCTGCGCCTGCGCCAGGCGGCGCGCAGGCCGAAAAAAATGCCGATGAGCAACAGCAGCCAGATGGCGATGATGGCAACGAGTTCGCTGGAGGTCAGCATGGGTGCTCCTTGACGGTCGAGGTATCTCCTTCATACCCCATCGGCAGCGCAAACGCCTTGATGCAGGTCAAGCCGGCCCCGGTTCCCTCTCCATCTCCGTGCTCAGACGGGAGAGTGGAGGGCCGCACCCCGCGGCTTTCCGGCGGGCATGCGGGGGCGGATCACGGAGACGAGGAGCAGCACGAACACCACCACCCCCTGGAGGGCGCTGCCGCAGGCCCCCACGAGGAAGGTGCGGGCGTAGAGCCGGTCGTCGAACACCGCCAGGTCGTCCAGGCGCGAGTAGACCAGCAGCTTCTCCAGCCAGGGGGCGACGAAGAAGAGGCCGTAGGCGATGGCGCCGGCGGTGCAGTAGAGCTTGAGGCTGAAGAACCCCCCGGACATGACCGGCAGGCGCCTGGCCCGGGCCAGCAGGATGCCGCTCGCCAGGGTGGCGACGGCACCGGGGGCGATGATGCAGTCATCGATGGCAGCGATAACCCGGTTGAAGACCTGGAGCTCGGCGGCGGATTCGGTCCGGCAGTCGAGGAGGAGCAGGAGCAGGACGCCGATGCCGCCGCCGATCCAGGCGGAGATGCTGAGCAGGTGCAAGGTCCTGAGCAGGGGTATTGAGAGCCGTGCGTAGGTCATGGGTGCCTCCCTGAAAACGTGATACTGCTTACGTCAGCAAGGAGGGTGCCCGTATACGCCACAGCCCGAAAATGTGCCGAGAGGCCGCAATTCCGCCCTTGTGGCAGAACGGTCGCCAGGTGCCATGTGCCAGAAATGGCATTTCAGGCCTCATCTGTGCCAGAGTGTGCCACCTGGCACCGGGGCGGCCTTTCCGGCTCACCCCTCCTTCAGCTGGAACGCGACCTTCAGCACCACCTGGTATTCCGCCACCTTGCCGTCGTCGCCGATGTGGCCCCGGATATCCTGCACCTCGAACCAGGACAGCTTGTCCAGGGAGCCCCGGGCCTTGACCAGGGCAGTCTCGATGGCAGCCTCGATGCTCCGGGACGATACGCCGATAATCTCCACTTTCTTGTAGATCCTCTCCGTGCCGTACATGTCATCCTCCTTGGGGTCGGGGTAGCCCTGCCTGACAACAATAGCAGAGATCTCACCCCCCGCAACCGGCCGGCCGCCCCGCCCTTGTGGGGAGGGGATAGTCGGCTATACTTTAGGCTGCATCACCATCACGGCGAGGCAGGAGAGCGCCTGCAGGAGGATCACACATGGAGCTCAGGAACACCCGGACGACCATTCTGGACAGCGGCGACCCGGAGGCGAAGCGGGCCGAGATCCGCGACTATTTCCACGCCACCTACGACATCGACGAGAAGCTGTACGACACCCTGAAGCACGACGACACCTTCTACCTCCGCGCCGACCGCCTGAGGCATCCGCTGATCTTCTACTTCGGCCACACCGCCACCTTCTTCATCAACAAGCTGACCATCGCCCGGGTCATCGACAGGCGGATCAACCCGACGTACGAGTCCATGTTTGCCGTGGGGGTGGACGAGATGTCCTGGGACGATCTGGACGAGCGCCACTACGACTGGCCCACCCGGGCTGAGGTGAAGGCGTACCGGGACAGTGTCCGGGAACTGGTGGACGGGCTGATCCGCACCCTCCCCCTGACCCTCCCCATCACCTGGGAGTCCCCCTGGTGGGCGATCATGATGGGGATCGAGCACGAGCGGATCCACCTGGAGACCTCGTCGGTGCTGATCCGCCAGCTCCCCATCGACCAGGTCGTGCAGCTCCCCTTCTGGGAGATCTGTTCCGAGAGCGGCGAACCGCCGGCCAACGAGCTCCTGCCGGTGCCGGGGGGGACGGTGACCCTGGGGAAGCTGAAGGATCACCCCCTCTACGGGTGGGACAACGAGTACGGTCGCCACGAGAAGGCGGTCGACGGCTTCCGGGCGGCGAAACAGCTGGTCTCCAACCGGGAGTTCCTGGCGTTCGTCGAGGCCGGCTGCTACCGGGACCGCCAGTGGTGGACCGAGGAGGGGTGGAACTGGCGGGAGTTCAAGCAGGCCGACCATCCCCTCTTCTGGATCAGGGACGGGGACGACTGGAAGCTGCGGACCATGGCCAGCGAGATCACCCTCCCCTGGAACTGGCCGGTGGAGGTGAACTACCTGGAGGCCAAGGCGTTCTGTACCTGGAAGACCGCCCGGAGCGGCAGGCCGATCCGCCTCCCCACGGAGGACGAGTGGAACCGGCTGCGGGACGTCTGCGCCATCCCGGACCAGCCCTACTGGGAGAAGGCGCCGGGGAACATCAACCTGGAGTGGTGGTGCTCCTCCTGCCCGGTGGACCGGTTCAGGAGCGGGGACTTCTTCGACGTGGTGGGGAACGTCTGGCAGTGGACCGAGACCCCCATCTACCCCTTCCACGGCTTCGACATCCACCCCTGGTACGACGACTTCTCCACCCCAACCTTCGACACCAAGCACAACCTGATCAAGGGGGGCTCCTGGATCTCCACGGGCAACGAGGCGACCCGGGACTCCCGCTACGCCTTCCGGCGCCACTTCTTCCAGCACGCCGGCTTCCGCTACGTGGAGAGCGCCGCGCAGGTGGAGATTCACGACGACCAGTACGAGAGCGACACCCTGGCGTCCCAGTACTGCGACGCCCACTACGGGCCGGAGCACTTCGGCGTGGCCAATTTCGCCGTCACCGTGGCCCGTATCTGCTGCGAGGGGATGAAGGGGCGGACCATGGGCCATGCCCTCGACCTGGGGTGCGCCGTGGGGCGCGCCGCCTTCGAGCTGGCCAGGGGGGGCTTCAGCCGGGTCACCGGCCTGGACTTTTCCACCCGCTTCTTCCGCCTGGCGACCCGGATGCGGGACGAGGGGTACCTGCGCTACGCCCTGCCGGAAGAGGGTGAGATCGTCTCCTTCCACGAGATCGGCCTCCAGCAGCTGGGGCTGGAGGAGGTCCGGGACCGGGTCCGCTTCTACCAGGCCGACGCCTGCAACCTGCCGGAGAAGTTCACCGGTTACGACCTGGTCCTGGCAGCCAACCTGGTCGACCGGCTCTACTCGCCGCGCAAATTCCTGACCTCCATTCACGAACGGATGAACCCCGGCGGCCTGCTGGTGATCGCCTCCCCCTACACCTGGCTGGAGGAGTTCACGGCAAAAGAGGAGTGGCTGGGGGGGTACCGGGAGGCCGGCGAGCCGGTCTGGAGCCTGGACGGCCTGAAAGAGGCGCTTACCCCCCGCTTCCGGCTCCTGGGCGAGCCCCGGGACATCCCCTTCGTCATCCGGGAGACCAGGCGCAAGTTCCAGCACTCCCTTGCCGAGCTGACGGCGTGGGAGCTGGCATGAGCGGTCAGGGGGACCCCTGCGACTGGTCACCGTCCCGGGAGCTGCTCCGGGCGTTCGGGGAATTCAACCGGGGGGACTGGTTCGAGTGCCACGAAACCCTGGAAGATCTCTGGGTGGGGAGCGAGGGGGAGATACGCTGGTTCTACCAGGGGCTGCTGCAGATCGCCGTGGCCCTCCACCACTGGAGGAACGGCAATTTCGGCGGCGCCCTCACCCTGCTGGGTGGCGGTATCGAGTACCTGGCAAGGGTCCGGCCGGTCTGCCAGCGGATCGAGGTGGCAACCATGATCGCCGAGGCGGGCCGCTGCCGCGGAGCCCTGGAACTCCTGGGGAGGGAGCGGATGCAGGAGCTGGACCCTGCCCTGATCCCCCGGATGCGGCTCGCGCCGGCAGGGGAGGAGGGAGCGCCGGGGGGTCACCCCCGGGAGGGGGAGTGATTTGGGGTTTATTCCCGCGCCGGAGTGTGCTAGGTTAATGAACTGTAGCTCGATTACGTAAACGTCAAATGCTGCAGGAGGTTCTTAACCGTGGTGAACAACAGATCTGCCGGGGCCGCCGCTGCACCCCGTCCCAGCGTCGACCTCTCCGGCGAAGCCGGTTGGGTCGAATTCGACGCCCCCTCCCTGGTGGGGGAATCCCTCCGTTTCGTCTCCGGCGACCCCGAAGGCGACCGTTTCCGGGTGAAGTACTACCGGGACGGTGAGAAGCATCTCCATGCCCGGTTCTGGTTCGGCCCCGAGACCGGCGGCCCCCCCGGCCACGCCCACGGCGGCGCCGTGGCGGCGGTCATGGACGAGGCCCTCGGCCTGGCGGCC
>CALMBF010000037.1 GCA_937860145.1 uncultured Geobacter sp. | reverse complement strand
AGATCTAGTACGGTCTCGTGGGCTCGGAGATGTGTATAAGAGACAGGGCCGGAAGGGGAGCAGCCCGGTGCCGGCCCGGGACAGGGGGAGGGGGAGAGCCACGAGATCGAATCGTCGGCCTACGAGCTGGGGAAGACCCTGACGGAAAAGTTCCAGCTCCCCAACCTGAAGGACAAGGGGAAGAAACGCTCCTTCACCCGCTACACCTACGACCTCACCGACCGCAACCGGGGGTTCGGCCAGGTGCTGGACAAGAAGGCGACCCTGCGCAAGGTGCTCGAATCCAACATCGCCCTGGGGAACCTGCCGGACGTAACGGACATCGACCCGGCCCGGTTCCTCATCGCACCGCGGGACAAGGTCTACCGGATCCTCTCCCGGGAAAAGGATTACGAATCCCAGGCCATGGTCTTCTTCCTCCGGGACTACTCGGGCTCCATGGCCGGCACGGTGACCGAGCTGGTGGCGACCCAGCACGTCCTGATCTACAGCTGGCTGATCTACCAGTATGCCGGACAGGTGGAGTCCCGCTTCATCCTCCACGACACCGAGGCAAAGGAGGTTCCGGACTTCTACACCTACTACAACTCCCAGGTGGCCGGCGGGACCGAAGTGGCATCCGCCTACCGGCTGGTGAACGAGATCGTCGGGAAGGAGAACCTCTCCCGGGATTACAACATCTACGTCTTCCACGGCACCGACGGTGACGACTGGGACACGGGGGGGACCAAGGCCCTGCCGGAGCTGAAGGAGATGCTCTCCTATACCAGCCGGGTGGGGGTGACGGTCGCCGAACACGGCCTGGGGACCTCCCAGGGGACCGAGGTGGCCCGCTACCTGGAAGCCTCCGGCCTGCTCCGGGAAAAACCGGAACTGCTCCGGCTGGACGTGATGCAGGAGGACGCGGACGAACCGCGGCTGATCGAAGGGATACGGAAACTCATTTCATGAGCTCTGGGCTGAGGGTTCAGGGCTGAGGGCTCAGGGCCCAGCAGGCAGACGAGGTTTTCCGAGCCCCGAGCCCCGAGCCCCGAGCGGATTTTTTATGGAATTAATCAATCAACACACCAAACAGATCATGGAAGGATGCAAGGAGCGGGCGCGCTCCGCCGGGCTCTCCTTCACCGACGAGTCCCTGGAGTACATCGTCACCAACCGGGACCTGCTGGAGCTCTCCCCCAAGGTGATGATCCCGACCCTCTACGACTACTGGGTCCATGACGTGGAAGTCCTGCGGGAGAAGGGGAAGTACGAGCTCTACCCCCACAACCCCTACGAGACGGTGATCAACACCAGGCCCCCCATCTCCTTCTACAACGACAACAACCCGGACTGGCTCAACGTGATGATCTTCTACCACGTGCTGGCCCACATCGACTTCTTCCAGAACAACCTCTACTTCCGCCACACCTGGGACTACGACTTCACCGGCGAGGCCCTCTCGGACAAGCGGCTGATCTCCCGCCTCCGCGCCGAAAAGGGGCACTGGGTCGACTACGTCATCGAGTTCGCCCGGGCCATCGACAACCTGGTGGACTACCACGGCGAACTGGCAGGCTTCTTCGTCCCGGACAACGTGGTCACCTCCCGGCGGCTCGACTACTACTTCGACGTCTTCCTCCAGGAGGTGAAGGGTGTTGCGGTCGCCGAGTACATCCGGGAGGTGGAGCGCTACAACGACTGCGTGCGGGAATCCGGAGAACTGGCCGAGAAGAGCTTCTTCACCGAAACGGTCCGCAGGTACCCGGAGTTCGAGGTCCTGTACCACAAGGCCGAGGGGGAGAGGAGCGCGCCGAAGCGGGACCTGATCCGCTACCTCCTCGAACGGTCACCCTTCCTGGGGCGGGAAGAGAACCTCTGGATGAAACAGATCCTGGAGATCGTCCGCAAGACCTCGGTCTTCTTCCAACCCCAGATCCGCACCAAGATCATGAACGAGGGGTGGGCCAGCTACTGGCACGAACTCCTCTTCCTGAGCGACGACCGGATCAGGGGGCACGAGGTGGATTTCGCCCGGATCCACGCCGGGGTGACGGCCATGCCCAAGGTGGGGATGAACCCCTACGCCCTGGGGATGCGGCTCTTCACCTACCTGGAGGAGCAGGCCGACAGGGGGAAGATCTCCTTCGACTACCGCCGCCTCAGGGGGAGCGACGAGCGGAGGGAGTTCGACCGGAAAACCGGCAGCGGCAGGGACCACATCTTCACCGTGCGGGAAAACCTCTGCGACTACATCTTCCTCAAGGACGCCATCGACCAGGAGTTCGTCGACCGCCACGACCTCTTCGTCGTGGGCAAGCGGCTGGACCAGCAGCGGCAGGTGTGGCAGTACTACGTCAAGAGCCGCAACGCCGGGGAGTACCGCCAGATGGTGCTGGACAGGCTCTACCACCCCCCCTGCATCACCGTGGTGCCGGAGAAGGGCGCCCCCGGCGTCCTCTACCTCAACCACCGCTTCGAGGGGAAGCAGCTGGTGCGGGAGTACATCGCCAACACCATGATGGCCATCGAGTACCTCTGGGGGGGACCGGTCCACCTGGAGACCAGCGAGGCCAGGTTTGAACGGACCGGCGGCAGCACGGGACGGGAAGGAGCCGAACAGGCGGAGATCACCTGGGAACGGGTGGTCTACCGGATGGAGAGCAGGACTCTCGGCCGCATGACCATTTAACCGTAAACCGGTAACCACGAAGGGACACGAAGAAAACCCGAAGCCGATTTTTTTGTCGTACGCGGTTACGACCTGATTCTTCGCGAAATTTCGTGTCCTTCATGGTTCAGAGTGCATAAACAGGACGGATTCCGTCATGACCAAGATCGACAACGCCCTCAATCATCTCAACCGCATGATCAGCGAGCGGGAGCACCACCAGGTCATCACCTTCGAGGAGTTCCTGCAGGAGCTCACGGCGAGGCCGGACAGGGTGATGCGCAACATCATGCAGACCTTCTACGACATGATCCACCACTACGTCGGTGCAGGTGTGGACGAGTACCCGGACGACCCGGAGTCCATCAACTTCGTCAGCTACGACTTCAGCAGGCTCTTCGTCGAGGGTTCCGACCGCCCCTTCTTCGCGGACCGGCTCTTTGCCAACCGCCTGATCAACCACGTGCAGGCCATGAAGAGCGGCGCGACCCAGAACAAGATCTACATCTTCGAGGGGCCGCCCGGCTCGGGGAAGAGCACCTTCCTCAACAACCTGCTGCACAAGTTCGAGGAGTACGCCAACAGCGAGGAGGGGAGCCGCTACGAGGTCGTCTGGCGCCTGGACCGGCGGCTGCTGGCCCAGATCAAGGATGCCAAGGTCGACCTGTTCATGGACCGGCTCTCCACCCTGCTGGACGAATACGAGCTGGGGCAGTCCGAGCTGGCGGAGCTGAAGAACACCGCCCACCGGCCCAGCGACTACGTGGAGGTCCCCTGCCCCTCCCACGACAACCCCCTGCTCCTCATCCCCAAGGACCACCGGCGGACCTTCTTCGACGACCTGTTCAAGAACGACGAGTTCAAGTGGAAGCTGTTCACCGACAAGGAGTACGACTGGGTTTTCCGCGACACCCCCTGCACCATCTGCAGCTCCCTCTTCCACGCCCTCTTCCACCGGCTGCCGTCGGCCCGGGAGATCTTCAGCATGGTCCATGCCCGGCGCTATCACTACAACCGGCGGATGGGGGAAGGGATCACGGTCTTCAACCCCGGCGACCGGCAGATGAAGCAGAACGTCCTCACGAACCAGCTGCTCCAGAGGAAGATCGATGCCGTGCTCGGTGACAGCAACGAGGTGAACTACCTCTTTTCCACCTTTGCCAAGACCAACAACGGCATCTACGCCCTGATGGATGTCAAGTCCCACAACGCCGAGCGGCTCCTGGAGCTGCACAACATCATCAGCGAAGGGATCCACAAGGTGGAGGACCTGGAGGAGAACGTCAGGTCGCTCATCATCGCCCTGATGAACCCGGAGGACGAGAAGACCATCGAGGGGCTCCAGTCGTTCTCCGACCGGATCGAGTTCATCAACATCCCCTATGTCCTGGACCTGAACACTGAGGTGGAGATCTACCGCAACATCTTCGGCAAGCACATCGACGAAATCTTCCTCCCCCGGGTGCTCCACAACTTTGCCCGGGTGATCATCTCCACCCGGATGGCGAGGCACTCCGAGGGGCTGCTGGAGTGGATCGGCGACCCGGCCAAGTACGAACTCTACTGCGACAACAACCTGCAGCTCCTGAAGATGGAGATCTACACCGGCCACATCCCCACCTGGCTGAGAGAGGAGGACCGCAAGCGCCTGAACGCCAAGCGGCGGCGCAGGATCATCGCCGAATCGGAGAAGGAGGGGGTCACCGGGTTCTCCGGCCGTGACTCCATCAAGATCTTCAGCGACTTCTACTCGGCCTATGCCCGCAAGGACCGGATGATCACCATGTCCCAGCTGGTCAGGTTCTTCACCCGCTGGCACAGGGAGCTGAGCGAGTCGATCCCCGAGGGGTTCCTGGAATCCCTGGTGCGCAACTACGACTTCACCATCCTCCAGGAGGTGAAGGAGTCCCTCTACTACTTCAATGACGAGCAGATCGCCCGGGACATCCTCAACTACATGTTCGCCGTCAACTTCGAGCCGGGCCGGACCGAACTCTGCAGCCTCACCGGTGACAGGCTCAACATATCCGAGGAGTTCCTCAAGGGGACGGAGGTGCGCCTCCTCGGCCCGGGGACGAGCGAGGCGGAGCGGCACCGCTTCCGCACCGAGACCCAGAAGGAGTACGCCTCCCGCACCCTCACCCAGGAGATCATGGTGGAGGGGGTCCCCCCCCGGGAGACCCGGCTCTACACCGCCCTCCACGAGCGCTACGTCTTCCACCTGAAGGAGAAGGTGCTGGAGCCGTTCCTGGACAACGAGAACTTCCGCCGGGCGATCAAGGACTTCGACACCGACGCCTTCAAGGCCTACGACAAGAAGATCCGGGACGACGTCACCTTCCTCATCAACAACCTGAGCTCACCCCGTTTCAACTACACCAAGCAGAGCGCCCGGGAGGTCTGCGTCTACGTCATCGACAACGACCTGGCGCGCAAGTTCCACCCCCTGTAGAAGGGAAACTTTCGCTGGCCTCCCACCCTCCCATGGGCTACAATCGCCCCATGAAGCTGCTCCTTGCCACGCTCCACGCGAAATACGTCCATGCCTCCCTGGCGCTCCCCCTGCTGGCCGCTTCCTGCGCTGACATCGGGGGGGTGACCACCGTTATCCGGGAGTACACCGTCAACGAACGGGTGGAGACCCTCCTCCGGCACGTGGTCGCGGAAGAGGCGGACGTGGTGGCGTTTTCCTGCTACATCTGGAACATCGAGGCGACTCTGAAGCTGGTGGCAGACCTGAAGCTGGTGGCGCCGGGGATCTTCGTCGTCCTCGGCGGGCCGGAGGTCTCCTACGGCAGCCACGAGCTGATGGCCGGGGCGCCGTCCGTCGACTGCATCGTCAGGGGAGAGGGGGAGCAGACCTTCCGGGAACTGGTCGCGGCGCTGGCAGCGTGCGCCGGGGGACCGGTCCCGGACGAGCTCCTGGAGAAGATCGACGGCATCTCCTTCCGGAGCGGCGACGACATCGTCACCACGCCGGAGCGGCACCCGCTCCACGACCTGGACCGCCTCCCCTCCCCCTTCAGCGCGGGGCTGGTCGACCTGGCCAAGCCCCTGGTCTACCTGGAGACCTCCCGGGGGTGCCCCTTTTCCTGCGCCTTCTGCATCTCCTCGGTGGAAGCGGGGGTGAGGAGCTACTCCGACCAGCGGATCGAGCAGGACCTCGCCCGTGTCATGGACGCGGGGGTGCGGACCGTCAAGCTGGTCGACCGCACCTTCAACTACGATGCCCATAGGGCCAACCGGATATGGTCGTTCATCCTCCGCCGCAACAGGCAGAGCCTTTTCCACTTCGAGATCGCCGCCGACCTCCTCACCGACGACAACATCAGGCTGCTCAGGGACGTGCCGCCGGGGCTCTTCCGCTTCGAGATCGGCGTGCAGTCCGCCCACGCCGACACCCTCGACCGGGTGGGGCGGCGATCGGACCTTGACAAGCTCTTCGCCACCGTCCGCAGGCTCAAGGAGGAGACCGGCGTCGTGCTCCACCTGGACCTGGTGGCAGGGCTGCCGGGGGAGGATTTCGCCGGCTTCACCGCATCCCTCGACCGCCTCCTGGCCGCCGCCCCCCACCACATCCAGGTGGAACCGCTCAAGGTGCTCAAGGGGACCCGGATGCAGAGGATTGCCCGGGACAACGGCTACGCCTGGTCGCCGGCCCCACCCTACCGGATCCTGGGGACCCCCTGGCTCACCTACGGGGAGGTCTGCCGCATCGAGACCGCCTCCCAGGCCCTCGAACTGCTCCACAACAGCGGCCGGTTCAGCGCCACCCTGGGGGCCGTTGCCCGGACAACGCCCCTGGCCGGGCTCTTCATCGACCAGGCACTGTCCGACATC
>CALMBF010000036.1 GCA_937860145.1 uncultured Geobacter sp. | reverse complement strand
GGGGTGGGTCAAAAAACACGCCTATGGTGGGTCAAAATTCAATGCCGATTGACATAAGACTGCCCAGAGGGGATATAAGTGAGATGGTATATCTGAAGTTTTATATATTATAATAATATAATGTGTTAGTTGACAGCATACATGAAACTAATCTACAGAATAGCCCGGGTACGCAAGCACTGTGAATTCACCCTGAAGCTATCAATACATAAAATATGGAACAATAGAATGACCAAAGCCGAACTTGAACAAATTTTATGGAACCGTTCTCGGGAGCAGGTCCTCAAACGAAGTAAGTGCTGAACTATGCCAGACCAGAAATTTTGGGGGCATAAATGGGGGCAGTCGTTAAAACTCGTGGGTATAAATGTCAATAATTTAAACAAGTTTTACTATTTGTTTGATTGAGTTCATCACCAAGCATGGTAATGGCTTATGGTTAACCCCGTAAGCCATTTTTCGTTAGGGCACGGCCTTTTTGTGAGTCCCTGCCCCGTGCACTTGACACGGTGTCATTGACTGATATGCTGCAGAAAAGCGAATGCACACCCCGGAAAGCGGCAGCAGGTGATGGACATCGCCTCTGAAATTTGCCCGTTAAATCTATTTTGAATATAGGATAAACCGGTTAACGGTATACATCAGCAAAGGAGAGAAGGCAATGGCACCTGTGTACGAGGATAATTCACGTTCGATCGGCAATACCCCCCTTATTCGGCTGAACCACATCACCAAGGGGGCAAAGGCGACCGTTCTCGCCAAGATTGAGGCCCGTAACCCGGCCTATTCGGTCAAGTGCCGTATCGGTGCCAGCATGATCTGGGATGCGGAAGAGCGCGGCATCCTCAAACCGGGGGTGGAGATCATCGAGCCGACCAGCGGCAATACCGGCATTGCCCTTGCGTACGTGGCCGCCGCCCGCGGCTACCGGCTCACCCTGACCATGCCGGAAACCATGAGCATCGAGCGGCGCAGGGTCCTGGCCGCCCTTGGCGCCAACCTGATCCTCACCCCCGGTGCCGATGGGATGAAGGGGGCCATCACCAGGGCGGAGGAGATCGCCGTCTCCGAACCCGAGCGCTATTTCCTCCCCCAGCAGTTCAAGAATCCCGCCAATCCGGCAATTCACGAGAAGACCACCGGGCCGGAGATATGGAACGACGCTGACGGCGGCATCGACGTGCTGGTTGCGGGTGTCGGCACGGGTGGCACCATCAGCGGCATATCGCGCTACATCAAGAAGGTCAGGGGCAAGCAGATCCTCTCCGTGGCCGTCGAGCCGAAGGAGAGCCCGGTCATCACCCAGAAGCTGGCCGGTGAACCCCTCAAGCCCGGTCCTCACAAGATCCAGGGAATCGGTGCCGGGTTCATCCCCGACACCCTCGATCTCTCGGTGGTCGACCGGGTCGAGCAGGTCGGAAGTGACGAGGCGATTGAATTCGCCCGCCGGCTCTCCCGGGAGGAGGGACTGCTGGTGGGGATCTCCTGCGGCGCCGCCGTGGCTGCGGCGGTTCGTCTCGCCTGCCAGGAGGAGTTCAGCGGCAAGACCATCGTGGTCATCCTGCCCGACGGGGCGGAGCGTTATCTCTCCACCGCCCTCTTCGAAGGTGTCTGAGTGGTGACCCCATCGAACGACAGGTAGCATGCGGATCAGGAATGGCTGAAGGCCGGGGGTAACCGTCTGCGGACGTCCCCCGGCTTTTTTCGTTCCGGCCGGTGAAGCTGTCTCCATGGGGCAGGCCGGTGCTCCTGCGGAAGATCTCGCCCCCCCTCCGGTCTCACCTCGGGCCGGGAACGACCGTCGGCCCGTGGTTGATCAGGAGCCAGTAGCAGCCGATGGTGGCCACCACAGGGGCGAAGTGGGTGAAGTCGATCGGCTTGCTGATGTAACTGTTGATCCCCAGACGGTAACTCTCGACAAGGTCACGCTCTTCGGTGGATGAGGTGAAGATCACCACCGGCAGCCAGCAGGTCCGCTCGTCCGCTCTCACCTTCTGGAGTACCTCTATGCCGTTGACCTTGGGCATGTGAATGTCGAGGAGGATCAGCTGGGGCAGAGTCTCTCCCTGCTCCAGGCAGGTGTGGAACAGGTAGTCAAGGGCTTCGGCGCCATCCTTCAGCCAGACGACCTTGTTGAGGATGTTGGCTTTGTGCAGTGCCCGCTGTGTCATGAGGGCATCGTTGCTGTTGTCCTCCACCAGGAGAATGGTCTTCCCCTTGGCAATATCCTGGTCTTCCCGGCTGAATTTTATCGTCTCCATGCATCCTCCCGAAGTGTGCTGCTGTTACAGGGTGAAGTAGAATGTCGCCCCCTGGCCGACAGCCCCTTCCGCCCAGATTTTCCCCCCGTGACGTTCGATGATCCTGTGCACGGTGGCCAGTCCGATACCTGTGCCATCGAACTCCTCGCCGTGGAGCCGTTCAAAGACCTGGAACAGTTTGTCCCTGAACGCCATGTCGAAACCGACACCATTGTCCCTGACAAAAAAGACCGGTTCCCCAGCAACGTCTGCCCGGCCGATGGTTATCCGCGCCTCGGGAGTGGTCCCCGTATATTTCCACGAGTTGTCGATCAGGTTCTGCAGGACCATCTCCAGCAGGGAGGAATCCCCCCTGGCAGCAAGGCCGGGAGCGATTTCGAACCGGACGTTCCGGCCCGGTTCGGCTTCGCGGTAGTTCGCGGCTATTTTCTCCGCAACGCCGCTCAGATTCACCTCGACGATGTTCAGTTCGGTACGGGAGACCCTGGAGAACCGGAGCAGGTCATCGATCAGCGTCCCCATGTGGCTGCTCGCGGCACAGATCCTGTCCAGGCAGTCACGACCGAAGTCGTCCATGGCTTCCCGGTAATCCTCGATGAGCATGGTGGTGAAGCCGTTGATATGGCGCAGGGGGGCACGGAGGTCGTGGGATACCGAGTAGCAGAATGACTCCAGTTCCCGGTTGGCGGCTTCGAGGGCCGTTTTCTGCTCTTCCAGGTCCTTGTTGAGTCGTCGTGCCTTCTCCTCGGCCTCGATTCGCTGCGTGATCATCTGGACCAGGTTCGCGTTGACCGCTTCGAGTTGGCTGTAAACCTGTTTCAGCTCCGAAATATCGAGGGCGTTGCAGACTATGCCGCAGAAACTGCCGCTTTCGTTGCGCATGGCGGACGCGGTAAATAGGATGGGGAGGGTGCTGCCATTCTTGCGGGTACAGAAGGTGTCAACGCGGATACCTTCGCCATGCAGTCTGTCTTCGATGAGGTCTGCAAGGATGGCACTGTTGAAGAAGTCCTCGGCGTGCATCCCGATGAGCTCTTCCCTGGTGCAGCTGAGCAGCCTGGCTGCTGCCTGGTTGGCATCCGTGATGGTATGGTCGGGAGCAAGGATCAGCAGCGCCTCGGTCATGCTCTTGATGATGTTGTCGACATATTCCCGGGAGACCGTGGTTTTCTGCAGCTCTCCGGCCATCTGGTTGAAGCTGTCGATCAGCATGCGGATCTCGCCGACGGCATCTGTTTCGATGCGGGTCGTCAGATCCCCCCTGGCCAGGGAACGGGACGCATTGACCAGGTCGTGCAGGGGGGTGAAGATGATGCGGCGCGACACGACGACCATGGTGCCTGCCAGGATGAGGGCGATGACGATGTTGAAGATGGTGATGTAGAGGATGGTACTGAGGATATTTTCGATGATGTTGTGTTTCGACAGGCAGACGACCACCCTGCCGATCACCTGTCCCCCCGTGGTGACGGGGACGGAGACCTCGTGTGCCGCCTCGTGCTCGCGGATGTACCCCATCGCCTGGTCAAGATCGCTTATCTCGCTCAGTTTGGCGCGGTGCTCGATGATGCGCGGGGAGGTGTAGTTGATGCTGGAAAAACGGGAAGTGACGGCTTCCCCCTTCTCGTTGAAGATGACGGTATAGAGGATGTCCTGGTCGTATCTGGCCTCGTTGACGATGGAATCCAGCTGGATCGTGTCGTTCATCACCAGGGGGTCCTGGCTGATCTTGGCAATATACTGTGCCAGTCCCGTCCCCTTTTTGACGAGAATCTTGTGCTGGATGAACCCCTCGTTGATGGCGATTGCCGCGATGAGTACAAGGGTCCCCACCCCCAGGACAAGGCTCAGGGTGGAAAAAAACCTGTAGCTGATGCTTCCCTTGGAAAATATTGATTCCATGGCCGGTCGGATCCCGTCTGTCGTGTTATTCGAAGATTCTGGCCGCTTTCTGCTGGAAATCCTTCGGCAGCCTGATGCCGGTGGCCGTGGCGGTTTTCCGGTTTATGTACAGTCCCGGTTTTGCCATGTATTCAATGGGGATGGTCGACGGTCGTGCCCCCTTGAGGGTTGCCACGGCCTTTTTCCCCGCCATGACCCCGAGCTGGTAGGGGTCGGAGCAGACGCCGAGCATGACCCCCTGTTGTACCAGGTCTTCCAGGTGGGTGATGGTGATGACCCTGGCTTTCACGGCCAGTTCCACCACCGGCGGGATGGTCGAGCCGATGACGCTGCTACCGGAAAGGTAGAGCGCATCGACGGTCGGCAGGACATCGGGGAGGAACTGGCCCACGTCCTCCTTCCGGGAGATGATGACCGGCACGACTTTCACGGCGAATCGCTCCTGGATCTCCTGCAGCTCCTTCAGCTGTGATTCCGAATTCTTCTCGCCGGGGGTGTAGAGCGCGGCAATTCTTCTGACCGGCCTGACCTCCTTCAGCCTGGTGACCAGGTCGGCCATGGAGATCCGGGGACTGACGCCGGTGGCATTGGTGCCGGAGGTTTTCCAGTCCTTGGCCACCCGCGCCTCTATCGGGTCGTACACCATGCTGAAAATGATGGGGATGTCGCGGATTTCCCGTGCCGCGGCGATGGTGGCATTGGTGCCGAGGGTGATCATCAGGGAGAGGTCCCCCCTGGCGAACCCGCGTACCAGGTCGGCTGCCTTCGCCTTGTTGCCGCCGGCATTGCCGATGATATACTTGACCGCCGGCTCCTTGAAGCCGGCTTTTGCCAGCTGCTCCCTGATCCCCTTGAGGGAGTCATAGTAGCGGGCCTCTTCGCTGTACAGCAGTACGCCGATCTTTTTCTCCGCCCGTGCCCCTGGCGGGAAAAGGGCCGTGATCGCAAGGAGCAGGAGGGCGAGCAGGAAACTGTTCGGATGAACTCTCATGGGTGATCCCTCCTGAGCGGGAATATTTCGAGCGGGGTGGCCGGCTGGTGCATCTGTATCAGGTTACCACAGATTAATGTTAATTCTAATATAATTGCTCCCAATCTTCAATCGGTGGGTTGGCCGGAATTGTTGGCCGGACGCGACGATGACACCCCTTGTATGCACATATTAAAATATAAAAGATATAGAGTTTGTATGTTAGTGTTGACCTCGGCGTTCTCCTCGGCTATGATATCTTTCCGGTCGATGAGGCCGATATCACGGCAGGTAAAACCGGCGGCACCGCCGGCTCAAGGGGGGTATCATGGGGAGTGAACCGCGCAATATGCGTCTCGACGGCATCTACAAGCAGCGGCAGGAGGGCTATTTCATGCAGCGGGTCAAACTGCCGGCCGGGGTCCTTTCCGCGGAGCAGGCGTACAAGGTGGCTGCGGTTGCCGAGAGATTCGGACGCGGGACGGTACATCTCACCACCCGGGGGAGCATGGAGGTGCACTGGCTCGTCGAGGGGGACCTCCCGCGGGTCAAGCAGGAACTTGCCAAGGTCGGTCTGACCTCCCGCGGCGCCTGCGGCGGTGCGGTGCGCGGGGTTACCTGTTCCAGCCAGGGGGCTGCAGCGTTTCCGGGGTTGGAGTCCCTTGCGCGCCGCCTGCAGCGGCACTTCACCGGGAATCCCCGTTTCGAGGGGCTGCCGAAAAAGTTCAAGATCGGCATTGAAGCGGACACGGCCGGCGGTCGTCATCTGATCCAGGACGTGGGGCTGGTGCTGTCTGGGAGCGACGCCGGGGTGTCCACCTATGATGTCTGGATTGCCGGTGGGCTGGGGCGCGAACCGCGGGCGGGATTCCTCCTGGCTGCCGGCGTCCGGGAAGAGCGACTCCTGCCGGTGATCGAGGCGGTGGTTGCGGTCTATGCCCGCCTGGCACCGCCGCCGAAACGGCTGAAGTTCCTGGCGAGGGAGCTGGGTGAGGACGAGGTGCGCCGCCTGATCGAAGCCGAGCCCGTGTACGGCGAACAGCTGCCGCCTGCACACGGTTTTGCCGACAACGTCACCCCCGAGGTGGCAGGGGGAGGGCGCCTGGTCGCCCCGGTCTTTGCTGGTCAGCTTACCTCGGCGAGACTCCGCGACCTGGCCGCCTTTGCCGATGAATATGCGGGAGGGGTGCTCCAGGTGACCGCGGACCAGGACATCGCCTACCCCCTTGCCGCGGGAGTGGATGCCGGTCGGGCGGCCCGGGAGCTGGCCGCCATAGCCGGGACCTCTCCTGGCGGCGCGGCGCCCGTCACGTTCCGGATCTGTCCCGGCAGCCATGAATGTTCCATGGGGCTGGCGGAAACCCGCAATGTCGCAGCGGAACTCCTTGGCGTCATGGGACCTGCCGCGCGTGGGGAGGCGTGGGCGCTCTCCGGCTGTCCCAACTCCTGCAGCCAGCCCCAGTTGGCACCCCTGGGGATCGTCGTCGCGAAGCTGGTCGCCATGGAGGATGGCAGCCGGTCGCCCCGGTTCGATCTGTATCGTCGCGGCGGTGGGGGTCTCGGGGAGAAGGTGCGGGAACAGCTGACCCTCGGGGAGTTGACCGAGTTCGTGAAAAGCGTCTGAGGAGGGGGGTCCATTTCGTGGAGGTCTCCGGGATGGGCCCTGTCAGACCACAGAGGCCAGTTTCTCAAGTATAAAAACTATTAAACCTATAGAGTATTTGTTTTTATGCTTGACCTTTTCTTCACACCGGGCTACAGTTAAATCATACACGCTGACATCCGGCGAGCCACAGGGGGCACGGGAACGTTGGTGGCGGCACAGAAGTCTATAAATACTATAGACTGAGAATGATGGACTTCACGGTGGGAACATGGCCAGGCTGGTAACCGACACAAGCAGACTGAGCGCCCTCATGGGCGGAGCACCCAGGGGACCGGCGGCGCACACGCTGTTTCGTGACGGTCGCGTCTTCTTTGTCGGCGGGGTCCTGCCGGTGTACGAAACCCTGGAGACCATGTTCGACAGTTTCTGCACGGAAGCCACCTCCCTTTTCTACCTGACGTTCGGTCCCCGTGAGACCTTCAGCCAGGGGGAGGAGATGGCCCGGCAGATCAAGAAAAATTTCAATGTTCGTCTCATGGCGCGACTGGATGGTGGGACGGAGGCAGGCCTGCTGGAGCGGGTCTACGCAGCCGGGGTCGACAACATCGATCTCCAGCTGGGGGAGGTGACTGACGGCAGGGGATGGGCCGCGGCAGTACCCCCCTCCCTGCGGGCAGGCGTCGCCGTCTTTCCCCGTTGGGGCGTTGCCGCAACTCTCCCCTTGGGCACCGCTCCGCCGGCAGCTGCGATGGCAGGCATCGATGCGCTGCTCGGTGAGGGTGTTGTACCCCTGGTGAAGTTCGCATCCCCGGCAGTCGGCTACTCACCCGGTGATGTGGCAGCTGTACTGGACCACCTGGTGACGGGGTGGGAGAGAAACGCCGTCCCCCTGGGCATCTTCCTCCCCCTGATCAGCGTCATGACCCCTCTCGTGTCTGCGAAGCCGGCGGGACACTTCCAGGAGCTTCTCGACCGCTTCCGCGATCGCCGGCAGCTGGCGGAATCGGATATCCGCCGCCACCTGCGGGTCCGGCAGGCGGAAGACTCCCTCGATTCGGCAGGTTTGTGATGGCACATCCGACCCTCGACAAGCCGCTCAAGATCGACAACCGGCCGCTCTGGCTGATCGTCATCGACCGTACCACCCGCTACCAGGTGCTTGCGGGGCTGATCGTCGTCATCGGCGCACTCTTCCAGCTCTCCCCTCCGGACGGGCTGAGCATCCACGGCTACCGCGCCCTGCTGCTCTTTGCCGGGACGATATTCCTCTGGGTTTCCGGCATCCTGCCGATAGCCGTCACGGCGCTCCTCTCTATGGTGCTCCTCCCCCTGGCCGGGATCATGGGGGAAAAGCAGGTCTTTGCCCTGTTCGGCAACGAGGCGGTCTTCTTCATCCTCGGCGCCTTCATCCTGGCGGCTGCCATGACCGGTACCGGACTTTCGGCGCGCCTTGCCCGCGCCATGCTGGCCCGTTTCGGCCGCACTCCGCGTCGGTTGGCGATGACGGTGTTCTTCCTCGCCGCCGGGCTCTCGTTCTGCATGAGCGAACATGCCGTCGCCGCCATGCTCTTCCCGGTGGTGGCGGAGATCGTGGAGAGCCTGGGGCTCAAGGCCGGTAAGAGCAGTTATGCCCGCCTCCTCTTCATGGCCATTGCCTGGGGGTGCATCATCGGCGGCATCGCCACCTTCCTCGGGGGGGCGCGGGCCCCGCTGGCCGTGGGCCTGCTGCGGGAGGGGACAGGGCTCGATTTCTCCTTTGCCGAATGGACCCTGGCCGCGATCATGATCGTCATCCCCCTGCTGGTCATCGGCTTCTGGCTCCTGGTCCGCTTCTTCCCGGTCGATATCGACACCGTGGACAAGGGGCGGCAGTTTCTCAACCGCAAACGCCTGGAGACGGGGAAAGTCTCGGCCAACGAGCTGATCACGGCGCTGATCGTCGTTCTGACCATAGGGGCGTGGATGGTGTTCGGCAGGGAGCTGGGGCTGGCGAACATCGCCATTCTGGCGACAGCCGCCCTGTTTACCTTCCGGGTGGTCACCTGGGACACGATCGAGGAGTACGTCAACTGGGGGATCATTCTCATGTACGGCGGATCGATCGCCCTCGCCAGTGCCCTGGAAAAGAGCGGCGCGGCTCTCTGGCTGGTAAACAAGGGGCTGGCAGCATTTACCCCGTCGCCGTTCGCCATCATCGCCATCATCTCGCTGGTCGCCATCGTCCTGACCGAATGCATCAGTCACGCGGCGGTCGTGGCGATCCTCATGCCCATCGGCCTGGGGCTGGCAAAGGGGATCGGCATCGATCCCCGGGTCATCACCCTGGCCATTGCCCTGCCGGCGGGACTTGCCTACTGCCTCCCCATGGGAACCCCGGCAACGGCGATCGTCTACGGCTCCGGGTTCCTCAAGAGCCGTGACATCATTGTTTCAGGGGCCGTGATAATGGCGGTCTCATGGCTGCTTTTCCTTGCCTCGGCCCTGTTTGTATGGCCGCTCATCGGCCTGAACGTCTAGCACAAAGGAACTCTCTATGCATCCCGACACGATCACCATCGCACCCGGAACCACCCCCGCGGAGATCCTCCGCATCGGTATCGAAGCCGCCCGGGGACCGGTTTCCCTGGCATGCTCGTTCTCCCTCGAGGATGTGGCAATCATCGACATCGCCCACAGGGCGGGGCTCCCGTTGGGGGTCTTCGCCATCGATACCGGCAGGCTGAACGAGGAGACCTACGAGGTTGCCGATGCCCTGGTGGAGCGCTACCGCCTGAAGGTAGAGTGGTATTTCCCCCATCATGAAGATGTGGAGGCGCTGGAGCGGACCAAGGGGCTCTTCTCCTTCCGTGAATCGACGGATAACCGCAAGGAGTGCTGCCAAGTCCGCAAGGTGGAACCCCTCTCCAGGGCACTTAAGGGGCTCGCCGGCTGGGTAACGGGGATGCGCCGGGAGCAGAGCCCGTCCCGCACGGACCTTCGCGCACTGGAGCGGGACGATCTCAACGGCGGTATACTGAAGATAAACCCCCTCATCGACTGGACCGAGGAGGAGCTGCTCGCCTACACCGCCGAACACCGGCTGCCGAAAAACCGCCTCTACAGCCAGGGGTACCGTTCCATCGGCTGCGCCCCCTGCACCAGGGCGGTGCGGGAAGGGGAGGAGGTGCGGGCGGGGAGATGGTGGTGGGAGGATCCGGACAACAAGGAGTGCGGCCTTCACCGGCGATGACGGCCGCAGCTTTCACGCCATCTCGCCGCCGTCCTCGTCACTTCCTTGTGCGGCGTAGCGCTGCTACGCCTCCGTGGTCGCTCCTGCGGGTGCGACGACCTGGCGCAAAATCCGCAGCCGGTGGTAACACCTTGTAGAAACATGGAGAATACAATGAAAAACCTTACCCACTTGCAGCAGCTTGAAGCTGAAAGCATCCACATCATCCGGGAGGTCGTCGCCGAGTTCACCAACCCGGTGATGCTCTACTCCATCGGCAAGGACTCGGCGGTCATGCTCCACCTGGCCCGCAAGGCCTTCTACCCGGCGCCGCCGCCGTTCCCCTTGCTCCACGTGGACACCACCTGGAAGTTCAGGGAGATGATCGCGTTCCGGGACCGGATGGCCCGGGAGTGCGGCTTCGACCTCATCGTCCACGTGAACGAGGAAGGGGTCAGGCAGGGGGTCTCCCCCTTCACCCACGGCTCGGCCCTCTACACCGACGTCATGAAGACCGAGGGGCTGAAGCAGGCCCTGGACAAGTACAAGTTCGACGCCGCCTTCGGCGGTGCCCGCCGTGACGAGGAGAAATCGAGGGCCAAGGAGCGGATCTTCTCCTTCCGCTCCGCGCATCACCGCTGGGACCCGAAGAACCAGCGCCCCGAGCTCTGGAACCTGTACAACACCCGGATCAGGCCGGGGGAGAGCATCCGGGTCTTCCCCCTCTCCAACTGGACCGAGCTGGACGTGTGGCAGTACATCCACCTGGAGAACATCCCCATCGTCCCCCTCTACTACGCCGCAGTCCGGCCGGTCGTCGAGCGGGACGGCATGCTGATCATGGTGGACGACGACCGCCTTGAGCTGCAACCGGGGGAAGAGGTACAGCACAAATCCGTCCGCTTCCGCACCCTCGGCTGCTACCCCCTTACCGGCGCGGTAGAGTCGACGGCGGATACCCTGCCCCGGATCATCCAGGAGATGCTCCTCACCCGCACCTCGGAGCGCCAGGGGCGGCTCATCGACCATGACCAGGCGGGGAGCATGGAGAAGAAGAAGCAGGAAGGCTACTTCTAAAATCGTTCGGGGTTCGGGGCTGGGGGCTCGTAAAAGGATTTTGCCCTGAACCCAGAGCCCAATACGAGGATCAAATATGGCACACCAATCGGATCTGATCGAAAAAGACATTCTCGCCTACCTGAAGAGCCAGGAAGAGAAATCGCTCCTGCGCTTCATCACCTGCGGCAGCGTGGACGACGGCAAGAGCACCCTCATCGGGCGCCTGCTCTGGGACTCCAAGATGGTCTTCGAGGACCAGTTGGCGGCCCTGGAGGCGGACAGCAAGAAGGTCGGCACCCAGGGGGGAGCCATCGACTACGCCCTCCTCCTGGACGGCCTGCAGGCGGAGCGGGAGCAGGGGATCACCATCGACGTGGCCTACCGCTTCTTCTCCACCGACAAGCGCAAGTTCATCGTCGCTGACACCCCCGGTCACGAGCAGTACACCCGCAACATGGTCACCGGCGCCTCCACCGCCCAGGTGGCGGTCATCCTCGTCGATGCCCGCAAGGGGCTCCTGACCCAGACCCGGCGCCACAGCTACCTCGTCTCCCTCGTCGGGATCCGTCACATCGTCCTGGCGGTCAACAAGATGGACCTCATCGGCTTCGACGAGCAGAAATTCGAGGCGATCCGCCGGGACTACGAGCAGTTCGCCGTCCCCCTGGGGTTTGCCTCCATCACCGCCATCCCCATCTCCGCCCTGGACGGTGACAACATCATCGAGGCGAGCGAACGGACCCCCTGGTACAGCGGCCCGACCCTCATGACCTACCTGGAGACCGTTCGGGTGGATGATGACAGCAGGGAAAAGCCGCTGCGCATGCCGGTCCAGTGGGTGAACCGCCCCCACCTGGACTTCCGGGGCTTCTGCGGCACCATCGCCTCCGGAACGGTCCGGCCGGGGGACGAGATCAGGGTCGCCTCGTCGGGGAGGACCAGTCGGGTGGCCCGGATTGTCACCATGGGCGGGGACCTTGAAGAGGCGGTCGCCGGCCAGGCGGTGACCCTCACCCTGACCGACGAGATCGACATCAGCCGGGGGGACGTGCTGGCGGCACCGGACCTCCCCCCCCTCCACACCCGCCGTCTGGAGGCCCACCTGGTCTGGCTCCACGACGAGCCGCTGCAGACCGGCAAGAGCTACCTGGTCAAGAGCGCGACGGCCCTGATCCCCGGCCGGGTCACCGGAGTGCAGCATGCGATCAATGTCAACACCCTGGAGCAGACGCCGGCGGAATCACTGGGACTCAACGGGATCGGCACGGCCCTCCTGGAGCTCGACCGCCCGATTGCCCTTGATTCCTACCTGCAGAACCGTCACACGGGGAGCTTCATCGTCATCGACCGGTTCAGCAATGCCACCGTTGCGGCGGGGATGGTGGTCGCCGCGGCGCCGGAGGGCGGGGAACGGCAAAGCGTGGTCGAGGCCGGCTCCGGAACAGCCCGGCGGATCAACCTGGGAGATGTCTTCATCAGCGGTGACGAGGGGAACCTGGTGGATCTCACCGAGGCGGCCGGTCCGGTAGAGTTCGATGTCACGCCGTCATTCCTCCAGGCCCTTGCCCAGGGGAACCGGGTGCTGGTCCGCCTGCGCGATCCCGGGCAGTTGCCCCCCGTGACCCTGCTGGCCTACGAGCACGGCCTGCAGTGCACCTTCAGACGGTCAGGTGACCGGATCAACCTCGTCCTTTTCGGTGGCCCGGAGATGGCACCTCCCCCGGGAGAGGGGGCGGACATCGGCCTCTAGTCACCCGCATCTTCTCCTGAGCGCCCTGGTGCGGTATCAGAGGCACAGGCCTGGTGTGAAAAGGCCGGGGGCAGGTGTGCCGGGAGAGGCAGTTCTTAGTGCTTGCATCCGGATGCAGGGTCTGCTATATATGTTCATTCTCTTGGGGTGTCGCCAAGCGGTAAGGCAACGGACTCTGACTCCGTTATTCCGAGGTTCGAATCCTCGCACCCCAGCCATTAAATATCAAAGGGTTAGCCAAGAGTCTGGCTAGCCCTTTTTTCTTGCTGACGCAGATTTTGACGCAGGTACAGCATAATAGATTGAGCCTGTATGCCTTATCGTTCCCATGCTGGATATCAGCAAGGTAACGTGGCCGGGCTTGATTGCATCAATCCCTGACCGCTTGGCGATAACGATAAACTGCATATACGCACCTATCGTATCTTACCCACTACTGTTTACATTTACATGATGAATTGCCACCCTATGAGCCTGTACCACTGGTTGCATAGTCGATGCTCTCCACATGGCTAGAATGATGATTATCCATGTAGCAATGATTCCCGCCAGCATATACCCCTAGCCAAGACCTCCTGCCGATATTCTCTAATTGACCTCTCTCATACGTACCGTTTCAGATGCCCCACAACCAATAACAACTGGCTGGCTCATGTTATGATGCCTATAGTCTGTAAATGCTTCCTGAAACCCATCTTGCTGTTGAAGTGAAGAATGATCATCCGTATTATGTGGCAAGTGTAGTGGCAATATGCTGACGCGCTTCGCTTGTCCTGCTCGCTCTTCATGACAAACGATAAGTGTGAATCGGCATGCAAAAATGACCCACCTATAGCCTAAATCGGCGTCCAAATT
>CALMBF010000035.1 GCA_937860145.1 uncultured Geobacter sp. | reverse complement strand
CCCTGGTCCACCTGGCGCGGTGACCGATTCCGGCGCTCCCCCCCTCCCCCTCGCAACGAAAAAGGGCCCCGCACCGGAGGGGCCCTGAAGAGATCATTCGCGTTGGTACGACAGCTGCGACTACCCGATGATCCTGGTCACATGCTCCTCGATCTGCCGGCGGCTGGCACTGGAGAGGTCGACGAACTGCACCCCGTACTGGTTCCGGCCGTCGCCGGTCCTCACGTGACGCACCACCTGCCCCTCGGCGTCGACGGGCCCGAGCTGGGGGATGCTGAACCTGCAGACGATCCTGCGCCCCGTTTCAAGCACCGAGCCGCATTCCAGGCGAATTCCCGACTTGCTGATGTCCCGGGAGAGGCAGGCGAACTCTCTCCCCTCCGTCCTGTCGGCGACCTGGACCTCGACGCAGAAATCGACCCGCTTGCTCCTGACCATCTCCATGTCGAGAAACTTGCCCACCGTCTCCATGAGCTGGATCGGGCTGATCGGCCTGAGGAGCATGGCATCGGCGCTGCTCTGAGCCACTCTCTGCAGATGGTCCGGCAGGTCGTGGCAGACGATGATGACGGCAACGTCCCGGGAATTCCCCTCCTCGCGCACCCGGGAGCAGAAGACGTCCCCTCCCATGTCACCCAGCTGCATGTCGGCGATGATCAGGTCGAGCCTCTGCTCCCTGTGGTACTGACATGCCTCCCTGCCGGAGGATGCGGTGAAGAGCTGAAATCCTCTGCGCATGAGGAGATTGTGATTCCGTTCCAGCAGGGTCCGGGAAGAGCTGGCAAGAAGGATCTTCTTCATCGGTTCAGCAGCCGGCAGCATGGCACACCTCCCCGGACCGCGGCGCGGTCACCCTCCCCGAGGGAGATACACCCCTCCCGGGAGGAAAAAACCCACTAATACATTGCATAACATGACTCCCTGTGCACATAATCAGGAACGTGACGCGATACGCCCCGCTCCTGGCCACGACAGCGCGCGGGGGGTGCCTGGGAGGGGATGACCCCGTCCGGACAGGCATATGGCGCATTCATTATAATCAATATTTTTTCCCGAACAAGGCTTTTTTGCCCCGCGGCGACCTGCGGGCGGAGTGGACAAGGGCGGCAGGGCGCGCCCCTGCTGCGCCGCTTCGGCACGGTCACGGCGAGAAAGGAGTCCCATGGCATACTGGCTCTTCAAGAGCGAACCGGGATGCTTTTCCTTCGAGGATCTGCATAACCGCCCCCGCATGACCGAGCAGTGGGACGGGGTACGCAACTACCAGGCGCGCAACTACCTGCGGGACATGGTCAAACCGGGGGACCTCGTGCTCTTCTACCACAGCAACATTCCGGAGCCGGGGGTGGTCGGCATCGCCGAGGTGGTCCGCGGCGGCTACCCGGACCACACCGCCTTTGACCCGGAGAGCGAGCACTTCGACCCGAAATCGTCACCCGGCAGGCCGGTATGGTACATGGTGGACGTCCGCTACGTGGCGCCCCTGCCGAGACCGGTGACCCTGGAGCAGATCAGGGGGAATCTCCTCCTTGCCAGGATGCCCCTGGTCAACCGCAGCCGCCTCTCCATCCAGCCGGTCACCCCGGAGGAGTGGCAGATCATCCTCGCAATGGGGGGAATGGGGGGCGGCGTACCGTCAGCCGCCGGAGGAGGGGAGTCCGGCGGAGAAAGGGGAGCTCCGTGACGTCATACCGCAAGGAACTCTGGTTCGAAACGGGGAAACGGCGCGAACTGGTCAACATAACCGGGACCGTTGCCGCCTGCCTGGCGGAGAGCGGCATCCGCGAAGGGCTGCTGCTCTGCAATGCCATGCACATCACGGCCAGCGTCTTCATCAACGACGATGAACCGGGGCTGCACAACGATTTCGAGGTCTGGCTGGAGGGGCTGGCGCCGGAGAAACCGTATGCGCGCTACCGGCATAACGGTTACGAAGACAATGCCGACGCCCACCTGAAGAGGACCATCATGGGACGGGAGGTGGTCGTGGCGGTTACCGGCGGAGCGCTCGATCTCGGCCCGTGGGAGCAGATCTTCTACGGCGAGTTCGATGGCAGGCGCCGCAAGCGGGTGCTGGTGAAAATAATCGGGGAGTGAGCCTGACCCGGCGTATCCGCCTGCCGGTGGAACCGTTTACGGATGTTCACGCAAAAAGGCCGCGAAAGCGGCCTTTTTGCTGTGGTACCTGGGTGTCTGAACCTGATCAGGCGGCGCTGCGCTCCAGCTGGAGCGTCTGCAGACGCGACTTGAAGAGGCCCATGGCCTCACGCATGATGTCGGACACGCTCTTGTCGGTCATCGACATCAGGGACTCCAGTTCGTTACGCTCTTCGTCGCTGATCCTCATGGAAATTACATTGTAGCGCGGATTCTCTCTCATTTTGCCCATGGTTCTGTTCTCCTATTGTAGTTGCTTCTCAAGATTCGAGTTTGTGAATACAACAGGTATTGCCAGGAGTGTGCCAAAGGCGATATTTTCTCTTATTTTATTATAACCACTTGATATCATTGTACTATAAAATGTCGATGTATTACACTGCGACAGGAATGCACACATTAATGTGTCACATGTGGCACATTATGGCCAAAATTTACCACCACACCTACTCTTCTGCGCCGGGAACGGCCTGCCGGCGACCGCTCCTCTTCAGGCCATGCTTTTCCAGGATGCGGTAGAAGGTGCGCCGGGGGATATTGGCAAGCTGGGCGGCCCGGGAGACATTCCCCCCCGCCTCCGCCAGGTAGCGCCTGATCAGTTCCCTTTCCACCTTGGAGACATGGGGCTCCCGCTCGGCCCTGAACGACTGGAGATTGACCCGTTCAACGGCAGATTCGGCGGAGATGTCCGAAAACACGGTGGGCATGTTCCCCAGCCTGATGACGTTGTCGAGGGCAAGAACGGCGGCACGCTCGATGACGTTCTGCATCTCCCGGATGTTCCCCGGCCAGTGATAATTCAGCATGGCATTGATGGCCCGGTCCTCGATGGCGATGATGTTCTTGTTGAGTTTCTTGCGCGCCTTCTCCAGGAAGTGGTGTGCCAATAACGGCACAGACTCGATCCTGCTCCGGAGCGGCGGCATGGTTACCGTGAAGACGTTCAGCCGGTAGTAGAGATCCTCCCTGAACCACCCCTCCCGCACCCCTGCCTCGAGATCCTTGTTGGTGGCCGCAATCAGCCGGATATCGACCTTGCGGCTGCTGTTGCTCCCCACGGGCCGCACTTCGCCGCTGTCGAGCACCCGCAACAGCTCGGCCTGGAGCTTCGGGGTGATGTCGCCGATCTCGTCGAGGAATATGGTGCCGCCGTCGGCAGCCTCGAACAGCCCCTTCTTGTCGCTGATCGCCCCCGTAAACGCCCCTTTCCGGTGACCGAACAGCTCGCTCTCCAGGAGGGAGTCGGTCAGGGTCGTGCAGTTGAGGGTCACCAGCGGCTTGTCGTTCCTCTGGCTGTAGCGGTGGATCGCCCGGGCGGTCAGCTCCTTGCCCGTACCCGATTCACCCCGGATCAGCACCGTTGTCGGCGTCGGGCCGACCTGCTTGATCAGGTCGAGCACCTCGACGGTCTTGCGGTCGTTGCCGACGATGAACTCGTCCCCGTACTCCATGGCCAGCTCCCGGCGGGCGAGTTCGTACTTCTGCACCAGCTTGCCATGCTCCTTCTCCATGAGCTGCATGTTGTGGGGGAGACACATCTCCAGGTCAGCCAGCCCCTGGAAGACCGCCACCCCGTACTCCCGGCAGGTGCGGTAGCCACAGGCGCGGCAGTTCAGCTCGTCACGGCGGGTGAACTTGCCCGTTGCCTGGAGGATCTTCTTGATGTCGTCCCCCTTCGGCACCGGCAGCCCCACATAGCGGTTCTGGAAACTCCGCTCCAGGGACGGAAGCCTTTTCCCCCCGCCGGAGGGGGGGACCCCGCGGTAATCGGCCCCCATCTTGAAGTGGGAGATGACCAGGTTCCTCTTGTAGAGTCCGGTGAGATCGTTGTTGCGCCCCGGCCCGCCGATACAGCCGTCGTAGCAGAAGCGCAGGTCAGCGATCCGCGGCTTGATCCGCCCCGAGGCGAGGTCCTGGATGATCCCCATGACATTGACCTCCCCCTCGGCCACCACGACCTCCGTGTCGAGGGGGTCGGTCATGATGGAAAAAGCCTTGAAGGTCCCGCCACTGATGGGGTAGAGCCTTCCCAGGTGGGGCTCCACCCCGTCGAACGGCTCGCCGGGGAGGGAGGTGGCGCTGATCCCCCGTGACTTGAAGATGGAGTCAAGCTCACGGTAGGTGAGCACCAGGTCGACGGCCGAGTTCTCCAGGGCCTGGATTTCGAACTTGCCGGCAATGCACGAGCTGATGTAGATGACCTTCAGGTCGGGACCGTGCACCTCCTTGAGGTACCTGCCGATGGCGATCATGGGGGAAACCACCCGCACGAGACCGTCGAGCAGCTCGGGATAGTGGCGCTCGATCAGGTCGACCACGGCCGGGCAGTGGGAGGAGATGAGCGGGGCGGTGGTGGTCTCGATCGCCTCCGCATAGGCGCCGCCGATCATCTCCGCCCCGGAGGCCCCCTCGTGCACCTCGGCAAAGCCGAGTTTCTTCAGCGCCGCCACCAGCTGCTCGGGCTTGAGATAGTGGAAATAAGCGGGGAAGGAGCAGCCCAGCACCGCCACGACCCGCGCGGGGCCGTCAAGCAGCGCTTCGGTCACCTCGACCTTGTCCGTGACCACCTTGGCCTTCTGGGGGCAGGTGGCCAGGCAGTTGCCGCAGCCGATGCAGCGTTCGAAGATGATCTCGGCGTAGGTTTTTTCCACCTTGATCGCCTTTACCGGGCAGCTCCGGACGCAGGAGTAGCACTTTCTGCACTTGTCAGTGATTGTCGTAATTGGTTGCATAGGAAGAGAGTATAGAGGATCGGGGGGAATTGTGCAATATTTGGCACACTATGGCGGGGCACAAAAAACACCCTAGTGACCAGGAGGGGATGTCAACTAGGGTATAATGAGAGTCTCACGACTCTCGCAACTCTTTTTGTACTTTATATATACCATAAATTCGGCAGACACGCAACGCGTGTCTTTTATTATCCGAATATCAATATACCTCTATGTGATGACCGCGAGACCGTCGCGGCTCGACACGGCGCTCCTACCCCCGGCTTCCTGCCAGGCGGCGGCGTACGCGGCAACCTTCTCCATGACCGCCCCCCGCTCCTGCTCCTGCCAGGCCCCGACCACCACCACGTTGAGGCTGGCGGGCCGGAACAGCTCGCGGGCCGCGGCCATGAGGTCCTCGCTCGTCAGTGCCGACGCTTCGGCCACATCCTCCTCGATCTGCCGCACCAGCCCCATCAGTTCGCCCCAGCCGTAGCGGACCTGCATCTCGTAGCAGGAGTCGCGGCTGTACTCCAGCTCGTAGAAATAGCTGCGGCGAACGCGCTCCAGCTCCTGGGGGGGGACCGGCCCTTTGGCCAGGCGCGTGACCTCCGCCAGGGTTTCGGCAACGGCGGTGGCGAGGTTTTCAGCCCCCGTGGAGAGCTCGATGGAAAAGTATCCCGTCTCTTCGTAGGCGGCGATGTTGGCATCAACCGAATAGACGATGCCGAGCCGTTCCCTCAGGTTCATGTGCAGCCTGGCGCACCCGCTGCCGCAGAGGATGCGGCGGAGCAGGCGGAGCGACATGATGCGCGGATCGTGGCGACAGACGCTCCTGAAGGAGAGCTGCAGGTGGGCCTGGCTGTCCGCATCGGCCACGAACGTGGCCCGGGGGTCCTGCTGCTCCTCCCGGGGGGGGGAGATTTCCGGCACCCTCCCGGGCAGCCAGGAGCTGAAATGGCTCTCCGCCGCCGCAAAGAGGAGCTCCGGCTCGAAGTTCCCCGCGACGACCAGCACCCCGTTCCCGGGGCGGTAGTAGGTCTCCAGGTGCCGGCGCAGGTCCTCGGAGGTGAATGACGCGATGGTCTCCAGGGTACCGATTGTCGGCTCGCCGAGGGGGTGCCCCGGCCAGAGGAGACGGCTGGCTAGGTTATGGGGATTGACGTCGTCCCCCTTTTCGCTCAGGTCATCCAGCGCCTCCTCGGTGATGATCCGCTTCTCGATCTCCAGGTCCGCCAGGAGCGGCCGCAGCAGCATGGAGGAGAGGATCTCCACCCCCCGGGGGACCTCACCCGGGTGGAGCCGCGAGAAGAAACAGGTGCACTCCTCGTCGGTCGAGGCATTGATGCTGCCGCCGATCGTCTCGAAGGCGGTTTCGATGTCGAGGGAGGTGGGGAACTCTTCCGTCCCCCTGAAGAGCATGTGCTCGAGGAAGTGGGCCAACCCCGCCTTGCCCGGCGGGTCGTTGCGCCCCCCCACCTTGATGTAGAGGGCCAGCTCGGCACTGTGGAGATGGGGCATCTGCACGGCCACCACCTTCAGGCCGTTGGGGAGGGTTCTCGCACGGTGGCACATCATTGGTTGCCGCACCTCTGTTCCTTTCATGTTGTCATGCCCTCCATCCCCTTGAGACTCAGCCAGGCGACCACCCCGTACCTGGCCACCTTGCCCGTTGCCACCAGGGCGGAAAAACGGACGAAGGGGATACGCAGCAGGCCGCCGGCAAGACAGAGGGGGTCGCCGACCACGGGGAGCCAGGAGAGGAGCAGCGACCAGCTGCCGTAGCGGCTGAAGAAGCGCTCGGCCCGCTCCCGGGCGGCACCGTCGATACGGAGGAATTTTTCCGCCAGCAGGTTCCCGCCGTACACGCCGACCAGGTAGCTGGTGCAGGCCCCCAGGTAGTTGCCGGTGGTGGCCACCAGCACGACTGTCAGGGGGTCGTAGCGCCGGACGACCATGGCGATCAGCAGCCATTCGGAGCCGAGCGGCAGCAGCGTGGACGCCAGGAAGCTGAGCAGGAAGAGGGAGGGGTAACCGCAGGCGGTGAGAAGATCGTGCATGGCACGAGAGTAGCGGAAAAGCCGCAGCAGTGTCAAAGCTTTACTTCCCCGCCGGGGAGCGGGGCCAACCGGGACCTACTTGCGCTGTCCGGCCGGCGGGAGGATATCGGTGAAGATCACCTCGGGGAAGATGCGGTCAAGCTGCTTGGAGTAGAAATTTGTCATGGGGGGGGCATCGACGAAGCTGATCTCTTCGTTATCCCTGAAGGCCCGGGCAACCGCCGCGATCCAGATATCGGTCCCCTTCTCCTGGCAACGGAGGTAGACATACATCCCCCCCTTCACCACCTCCTTGACCGTGCAGGTGCGCGGGACCGCCTCGGCCCGTGCCGACGGGGTTGAGAGGAGCAGCGCGGACAGGGCGAGGATGACGGGGAAAGAGCGGCAGAGTGACATGCGATTCATAGGGTCTCCGGGTACTGCCGCACCATGCCGGCAGCAGGGGGGTCAGGGGAAAACGGCCGTGAGGAGGGACTCTCCTCCCGGCCGTTCAGTTCAGGAAAGAGCACGGTTCAGGCGCTGGCCTCTTTCGAGCGCAGGGCTTTTTTCAGGAGGGCTGCTGCCAGGGGGTGGCTGTTGTTCTCGGCGTAGACCGTGGAGGTGTTCCCCGTGAGGGTCTTGGCATTGATGTCCGCGCCGTTGACGATGAGCGCCTGGATGGTGTGGTTGCACCCGTAGATGGCTGCCAGCATGAGCGGGGTATGCCAGTCCCGGTCCCGGGCATCGATCTCGGCGCCGTTGGCGATCAGCTGCTTGACCACCTCCACATGGCCGTTGGCCGCGGCATAGTGCAGGGCGGTCTTCCCCTTGTCGCTCTTGGCGTTGACCTCCGCGCCGCGGCGGAGGAGGTCCGTCACCGTTTCCAGGTCCCCCTCTTTGGCCGCATCCATGAGAGGAGTATGCCCGCCCTTACCCAACGTGTTCACATTCTGCATCATTAGATCCCCCTTTCTGTCCCTGTTGCATGATCCGGTTAGTGCTGCACTGTTGTTCGGCACTGCTGACACCCTGCACTGGCAACTCTTTGTGAAAAGAGATCAATTTTCACCGAAGTATATTGTCAAGACCGCGGCTCGTCAATAGCTGTTATCCACCCCCGCTTCATTCAGCTTTTCCGCATCTTCCGCACCCCTTCCCCCGGCTCCACGCCGGGAGGGCGGCAGGTGCCGCAGGGCTGGTAGCCGGCCTTCCTGGCCGCAAGGGGGGAGGCGAAACTCAGCCGGTATTCGGGCTTCACCTGCCCCATCCAGCGGCAGAGCCTGTAATGGTAGACCTTCGACTTCGTGGAGCCCCACACCTCGGCCCGGGCCGTGGCCGCGCAGAGGAGCAGCACCACCAGGACCAGCGTCATCCTCGTCATCCCGCCCCCCCTCACAGCTTCTCCAGGAAGGCCGCGACGTCGGCGGGATGGCTTTCCGCCTTGGCAACCCTGGCCCAGTGCCGGAGCACGGTCCCGTCGGGACCGACGACCACCGTGGAGCGGATGACCCCCATGCTCTTCTTGCCATAGAGGACCTTTTCGCCGTAGGCGCCGTAGGAAGTCATCATGGCCGCGTCGGGGTCGGAGAGGAGGGTGAAGGGGAGGCCGAAATCCCTGATGAACTTGTCGTGGGACTTGAGACTGTCCCTGCTCACCCCGAGGAGGACGACCCCCCGCTTCTTCAGCTCCTGGTCAAGGTCGCGGAACCCGCACGCCTCCTTGGTGCAACCCGGCGTGTTGTCCCGGGGGTAGAAGTAGATCACCACAGTCTTCCCCCTGTATTCGCCAAGGGTATGCTCCCGGCCGTCGCTCCCCGCCAGGGTGAAGTCCGGCGCCTGCTTTCCTTCAAGTGACATGATTCCCTCCTGATAACATAGTGTGCGGCAGCTTGAAGCCGCCTGCATTCGCGCTGACGGCCTCTTTCTGTAATTCCAGACTCATTACGCTACAGCCGATGAACTCGCCCTGCGGGCTCAAACAACATCGGCTGTTTACGCTTCATATCGCCAGGAATTACGACGAAAGAGCCCTGATGCGCTCATTCCGGCACCTTCCATCTGCCGATGGAGAACTACTCCGTACTCTTCGGCATGACCGTCTGCTTTTCCGGCACGATCTTGACGAAGGTGTCGCGGCTGCCGGCGATCACCTCCGCGACCCAGTCCGCCTCCTCGTCCTGGTGGGAGCGGAGGAGCTCCCGGTGGTACCCCGTGAGGAGCTCGTCGATGGTAGCCAGGTCCCCCTCATCAGGGTGGCGGATCTCCACCCCCGCCCCCCGGGCCAGGCGGCGGCGCAGCACCTCCCGGTCGAGCCCCAGCTCCTCGTCCAGGCGGCAGTAGACCACCCCGCCGGTCATGCCGGAGCAGATCCAGGGGCCCGGATCCCCCAGCACCGCCGCCCGGCCGGCGGTCATGTATTCGAAGGCGAACCCCTTGAGGTTGGCCCGCCCCGGGTTCACCCCGCAGCTGTCGTCCACCGGCCCGGCCAGCCGCCCGCCGAAGACCACGTCCGCCCCGGAGAGCCTGATGCAGGCCCGGCTGTCCGCATCACCCTGGACGAGGAAGCTCCCCCCCTGGGCGCCGTAGGCAAACCCCTTCCCC
>CALMBF010000034.1 GCA_937860145.1 uncultured Geobacter sp. | reverse complement strand
GCCCCTCTCCACCCCCCGCACCTCGTCACCCGCCACGCAGCCGAGGAGCATTTTCCCCAGGGGGGACGCCGGGGTGATGACCACGATCTCCCCCGCGGGATCGGCCAGCTTCATCCCGCCGGCATGGGGGCCGATGAACAGCCGCCGTTCACCCCCCTCCTCATCCTCCAGGGTCACCAGGGCGCCCAGGCGCACCGGTGTATCGTCGTCGAACTCCGGCAGCTCCAGGGCGCGGTACGCCTCCAGTCCCCGGCGGATCTCCCGGGCCCGGTTGGCCTGCCCCTGGGCGATATAGGAGGCCTCCAGGGCGGTGGTGTCGTACTTGTTGTCCGGCTGGCACTCTTCGTGGGTCGCGGCGGCGTGGGCGTGGAGGGCCGCGGCGGTGAACAGGGCCAGGTCGGCCTCCAGCCGGGCGATGATCGTAGCGACGAGCTCTTGTTTGGTCATGGGCAGGGTACTTCGTGGTGGCGATGGCCCGGCACGCGGGACGGTGTGGCACTGTAGTCGATTCCGGCATGGCCGTCAAGCCAAGACCTTCCGGGACGGAGAAGGTGCGGCCGGCCCCCGCCGGTGATCCCCGACAGGAGAGGGACAACGCCGAACCGTTGAAACTATCTGCGTCAAACATGGCATGTGGCAGCGATTGGCTGCCTGTCAACGTGGAACATCTGTCACCCCCGACCTCCAGTCACCCACTGCAGAGAGCAGGCCCGTTGACAACGTGCGTACCCGGCGTACAGTAGAAACAGGCAACGGCGAACGCAGGGAGCCACGAGGGGGTGAACCATGGGCTGGTCAGGTTCGGGCATCGTCATTACTGCCCTGGCGCTGATGGTCGGCGGCTGTGGCAGCAACAACTTTCTGGTGTACAAGGATGGCAGCAACTTCTACGTCACCAGCAACTGCGCGGCAAGGCAGCGCCTGCTCTGCGATTCCGGCGATATCGGCCGCATCGTTGCCGGGGCGGCGCTCCCCCGGTCCCTGCAGGACCGGATCAGAGAGGCGATCTGCGCGACGGGTGTGACGAAAGCCGACCTGCGCGAGATCCTGGCGGGACTGACCGACGAGCAGCTCTCCTCCCTCAAGCAGTCCTTCCGTGCCAACGGCTACGAAATCAACAAACCCCTCGATGCCTGAGCCTGAGATCCCGGCGTCCGGTGGACGCCACCAACAACAAAGGCGGCCGACCGGCCGCCTTGTGCATTACGTATGGTGCTCCCGGAATTCCGCCCCTCATGGGCGCTCGACCTTTCCCACCGGCGCCAGATAGACCACGAACTCCTCGCCGCCGTCCACCCCGACCAGATCATCGCACAACTCCTGATTGTAGGCGGCAATGGCGCAGGTGCCGGCACCGATCGCCTCGCAGGCCAGGTACAGGTTCTGGCAGACGTGCCCGGCATCCAGGGCGATCACCTTGCAGGACGCCTCGGCATAGCGCCATTCGGTACGGGCCGGGATGGCGGTCCAGATGAACGTGACCGCCGCCTGGGCGGCAAACTGCTGCCCCCGGACGGCAGCGGCGAGGCGCGCCGGAAGGTGGTCCGGGGTCTGCTCCGGCACCAGGGCATGGTCGAGCGGGAGGTAGCGGTAGATGCCGGGAGCGAGGCCTGCGACGTTCAGCACCGCTAGGTAGGTCTCGAAGGGATGCCGGCAGCCGGCCGAAGGGACGGTCCGCAGCACCGCCGCTTCATGGAGCCTGGCCCGCACCCCCTGGGTAGACCAGAGGAGCACGGCGAGTTCGTCCATGCCGAGCGGGTCGCCCGCGAAGCGGCGGCGGCTCTCGCGCCGGGCAATGGCGTCCGCCAGGTCGCAGGGGGGGATCTGCCAGTCCTCCGGCCCTGGCAGCGGCACTATCGCCGCACCGGCGGGAACCGGCTTCTGCACCGGCGGGGGCGGCTCCCCGCGGGACTGGGGGGTGTTGTGCCAGGCCACCTCGTCGCGGATCCGGTCGGTCAGGAAGTGGCGGCCGCTGGTGATGGTGATGGATGGTCTCGTCATGGCGTTCTCCTCTCGGAAATCGTCCCTCCGGGATAGCACTGTCAGTCCAGGTAGCGCATCATAGCCGCCCAGGAATTCGGGGCAACCCGCAGGAGAAATATCTGGTTTGTGTCCAACTTGACAAATATATCGTTAGTGATATTTAATTCAAAAAAGAGAGTTCAGCCGGATATACGTTAAAGCTAAACCTTCTGTGAAGAAGGGACAGAAAGCCACGGGTCTTCAAGGGAAGATGGCCGAGCTACCAAAATGATGGTTTTGGTGGCTCGGCTTTTTTGTTGCCATCGCAACGGGAAAAGGCCCGGAAGGGAGGTCACACTATCCGTCCGAAGGTGTGCATCCATCAACAGGAAACCCTGAGCAGTCAGTCGTTTGTCCACCTAGTTGCTATTCACCATGAACCGTATAGTTATGCAACCGGTTCATAAAGGAGGCAAGACATGAGAAAGATGCAAAAAAGAAGTATTCTGCTCGCAGTAACTGTTATTTTGATGGCGATCATGACAACGCTCTCGCAAGCATCAAGTGGCCAATCATTCTGGTACGGTGACGAGGATAAACTTTACGAAATTCTTGGTAATGATTCCAACGGAAAGTTCAAATCGTGCCTGGCTGATAAGGTTATTCCCTATCTGAATAGTGAAACCACGGGTGAGAATCTACTCGACAAGTGGTACGGGAAAATCGAGAAAATCACGGAGATGCTGTCCGATGATGGGAAAATAGAATTACAGGGATGTCTTTCATCTATAGTGCAACCGGTGCTGAATAAAAAAATGCAGGCCTACGGCAATTACACGAGTCAGGCTGGTGTAACAATCCATAATAAGAAAAAAACCTCCGGGGGGTACACCCTGCTCAATCCGCTCAAGGGGCATTTGTGCAGCCAGTATCTGCCGCAGAATCCATCTGCCGGATACTTCTATTTTTCAGCTGTTCCCCCCGTTTTTGCTTCCCCTACCTTAAATACATGCAGCGCCATATTGATTGACATGAATGGGGATATTGTTAAGGAGTGGCCACTCCTTTCTGCACCAGCAAAGATGCTGCCTGATGGGAGTGTTCTGGGCATGGCATTCAGGACGGACATTACAGTCGCGTCGGGTGGGATACCAACCCTTATGCAGCTTAACTGGCAGGGCGATGAGATATTATGGCAATGGAGCGGACGTGCGGGTGTAACTTCACCCACCGGTGGCGCCAGAGTGCATCATGACTTTCAGCGGGAAGGAAATCCCGTGGGCTACTTTGCCCCGCTGCAGGACTCTTTGACTGATTCTGGAAAGAGCTTGATCCTATCCAACATCGATCCTCTTGACGTTCCTGCTATAAGCAAATTCCCCTTGATAGAGGAGCCAATATACGAGGTTGCGTGGGACGGATCAGTCCTTTCAACCTGGCGTCCATCGGATCATTTTGATCAGATGGGATTTAGCGATGTGGCAAAAGATGCTATCATGAACGTCCAGGCGGCGAATCCGGGAGGTACTGACTGGCAACACCTCAACTCAGCCTCCTATCTCGGAAAGAACAAGTGGTATGACACGAATAATCCGGACACATGGGTCTTTCATCCTGAAAACATTATCTTCGACTCACGCACGTCAAATTATATAGGCATCATAGCCAGCCTGGATCACCCGGAGGGGAAGTGGCATAAAGGCGAAATTGTTTGGCGTATTGGTCCCGATTACTCTCTGGGCAATCGTGAAAATACCCTTAAACAGATAATCGGTCCGCACATGGCCCATATGATCCCCCAAGGACTCCCGGGCGCTGGGAATATCCTTGTGTTCGACAATGGCGGCGTTGCCGGGTTCGGAGCTTTGGTCCCGGGCCTTCCGGGCACGTATCCTGCCACTTACAGAGACTATTCCCGCATCATTGAGTTCAATCCGAAATCCCTGGAGGTCGTCTGGGAATACAAGAACGTTGCGGAAACAACACGCGCCAATAAAGTGGAACGCAAGTTTTACAGCATGCTTATCAGTGGCGCCCAGCGCCTTGCAAACGGCAATACCATGATTACGGAAGGTATGTCAGGCAGGGTCTTCGAGGTAACCAAAGATAACGAAATCGTATGGGAGTACAATCATCGACCCGAGTATGCAAACGGCTTTAAAATTCCAGGGTTGCCGGTACCGCCACAAGCCATTTATCGAGCCTACCGTGTCCCGGCGGCGTGGATTCCCATCTCGCCGTGACACGACGTTACCCGGTTGCAACAATTTAAGACACTACGATCAAGCCAGTGAAAACCGGCGATGAATCACCCCGATGCGATTGAAATACGAAAGGGCTATCAGAAATGATGGCCCTTTTCTTTGTAGACTCTGGGGTCATGGGATTTGCACCGGCTTTGGGGTCACCTGGTGGCACTGTCCCGGTGCACGAACCTGCCTATCTCGCGATCCCCGTCACCTTGAGTTCAACATTCTTGAGGGGCACGTGCCCCTCAAGTCCGAAACGGTAGACCTTTCCTCTCCGCCACTCCTTCTCGTAGGCGAGGCGGACCGCATCGTTGCCCCGCCGTGGCGTCCCGTCGATGAAGAGTTCACCGTTACGGTAGTGAAGGAAAAGTGCGCGCGTCTCTTTCCCTGCCGTCACCGGCAACTCCCGGCGTTCCCCCTCGGCGATGCGGAGTGATGAGCGATCCAGCTTCAGTATCTCGCCCCGTACCCGCATCTCTCCCGAGAGGAGCATCACCTCTACGCTCCCGGGGGGACGGTCGGCAAC